>JAIOHN010000478.1 GCA_019912985.1 Anaerolineae bacterium
CGTTCGAGCAGCAGTTTATCCACCACCGGATCGAGAATCTTCGAGTGGATGCTCATGATCGTGTGACTGAGATGATCTGCTAAGATATAAGCGTAGTTATCGTTGTGGTTCAGATAACAGGTATTCACTTTGCGGAAGGGATGTCCTGGCAGCGAATGCGAATACACCAGTCCCGTGTAGGTAGCGGGCTGCGCTCGACGATCCTCAACTTTGTGTCGGACGTAAACCCGCTGTGGCGTGTAGTCCGGGTTAGGTTCACCGAAAAAATCAACCTTTGAGAGGGCATTGAAGGCATACATGAACAGGTCTTCCGGGATAAGCGCTTCATGGTTGTGCCATTGCTCAATCACGCCACGATACGACCAGTGACCCAGATAAGCGACATTCGTCAGCATGTATTCCAGTCCCGAGGGGGAAGGCATTAATCCGCCGTTGACTCCACGATACTTAACAATGACATCAATCCTGAAGCCCTGTGGCACCAGTTCAGCATAGTTCTCTGGGTAACAGGGACCATGCTCATAGATATGCCGCCACGTCTGTGACAGGTTGCGGTTGAATTCGCGGAACAGCTTGAAATACGCCAGCACGACATCCGCGCAGGGCTGAAAGCGTGCATAGTGCCGGTGCTGGGGATTAGCTGTCCCATCAGGCAGTTTCTCACGCAGATCGACCATGTAGCCAATTGCCACGCTGCGCCCCGTCCAGATGCCCCGCACTTGCAGATAATCTCGTGCCTGCATCAAGCGTCCCTTGATGTGGTATTCCAGATGATCGGCGGCACGCTGCGCGTGATCACGGAACATCTGCATGTGATAGCGTCCCTGCGTCGGGTGGGCGAAGTCATACACAAAGGTTGGTGTCAATACCAGCACATTGTTGCGACGGCAGGTATCAATGAAGATATTGGTCTGGATTTGGGTTACATCACGAAAGAATCGGTCTACGTCCTGCGACGCAACCAGCCCAATTTCGCCGTTCTCAATGAGCGTATGCAAGTAAGACATCCCCGGACGCTCGGTGATTTTCTTGGTGCCACTGATGCCTGCGTCGCGGTCAATCATGATAATCTGGTCACGCACCCAACCCTGACGGATCAAGTGTTCAACCATATCCACCGTTTGCAGAGTGGTGTTGATATTGCCGATTTGTCCCTCAGACGACTGGCGATAATACACCGCCACCGGACGATGCAGCGGCAAAGGCTGCGCCCGGTAGGGATCAGCTTTCTCTTCTTCGCGTTTACGATACCGTTTTGGCATTGCAATTTCTCATTCATTGCCTTCTTAAACGGAAAACGCCTTACTCCCGCGAAGTGATACGGCAAGAGCAAGGCGCATAATGTACAATGCTTCCTAGCCCTGCGATGTGTCTCTATCACTCACAGGGTCAGACAGGTCGTCGTGTACCACCACTTCGGCCTGTCGTCCATTTTGGATCGAACTGCTTTCAGTGTACTCGTTTTTAGATAGTCGTGCAACGATTCTGAGCAGTGTCCGTGAGACATCCACCAGATTCATGCCGTTATTCAGTTGTTTTTCCTGCGAACCTTCTGTCTTCAAGTGCATCCTCGTATGCTCCGGTTTTACCCTCACACCCAGCATAGCAAAGTCGTTTCCCTCAACCCGTGTAAATTTGGCAAATCCGACCGTCAGTTTTGGCAAATCGCCCGTTAAAATTACCGGTCACTAATGAGGTGATGAAACAGGTACAAAAACTGGTTGTGCATCGGGGGTTTTCCGTTGGTTGACCGTTACACCCAGCATATCAAAGACAGATCGGACAACCTGCCGAATTTTACAGTTTCCAGTTAGTAATTTTGGGAAGGTTTGCGGAAAATTTCAGCTTTCCTTTATTCCACAATTCGAAAGGTACGGAATATCCGATTTTGCAGGATTCGAAAAAATTCAGTTCAGCAATAATCAACCATTTGTTCGCATGCCTGCCAACCCGTATAATCAATGGGAGAGATCTTTTCTTTGAAATGATGTGATAATGTCGGATTTCGAGACCAGAAAACAACAACTTCAAACTCTTGTAGCACAATACATCCGTGAACGTGATCAGTATGTGCGTTCAACCTCAACTTATAACGAAACCCAGCTTCGCGCTGATTTTCTCGACCCGCTGTTGGAAATCCTGGGATGGGATGTCAAAAATGTGCGCGGTGTACCACAGTACCGCCGCGAGGTGATCCTGGAAGATACGGTCGAGATTGAGGACGATGAAGTTGAACTAACGCGCAAAAAACCAGATTATGCGCTCCGGTTGGATACAGAGCGAAAGCTGTTTGTCGAAGCGAAGAAACCGCGTGTTCGGATTGAGCAGGATCGTCAGGCAACCTTTCAAGTCAGGCGT
Source organism: Anaerolineae bacterium (assembly GCA_019912985.1). Classification (GTDB taxonomy): domain Bacteria; phylum Chloroflexota; class Anaerolineae; order Aggregatilineales; family Phototrophicaceae; genus JAIOHN01. The sequence goes on from JAIOHN010000478.1 coordinate 2,359, forward strand.
TATGGCTGGAATGCCCGTTTGCCGATTTCGGTGCTGTCAAACTTCGATAAGCTGGTTATCTACGACTGTATACCACGACCACATCACACTGATGATCCCAGTGTTGGTCGTCTTAAAGTTTACGATCATACAGAGTATGTTGCCGCGTTTGATGAACTCTACGAACGACTCTCACGTGATGCAGTGTATTCAGGTCACTTCGACACACTTTTTCCAATGGATACGGAACGTGTCGGAACGGAAGCCTTCGACGATTACTTTCTTCGACAAATTGAGGGCTGGCGGGCGGAGCTATCCCGCAGCTTGGCGGTGCGTAATCCACGTTTATCCGAAGCAGAACTCAACTTTCTGGTACAGCGATTAATCAATCGTATCATTTTCCTGCGTATCTGCGAGGATCGGGAACTTGAGCGATACAAGACCCTCTACAACATCACCAGTTATGACGATCTGAAGCGGCTGTTCCAAGATGCTGATCGCCGCTACAACTCTGGACTGTTCGATTTTGTCGAAGATGGACTTTCACTCAACGTTGATCTGGATGGCAACGTACTGATAGACATCTTTAAGGAGTTGTACTATCCGCAAAGTCCCTACGCTTTCTCGGTGGTTGAAGCGAACGTTCTAGGTGAAATCTACGAATTATTTCTTGGTCGGGAAATTCGACTAACGCCACCTGCTGTCGAAATTGTGGAAAAGCCAGAGGTTGTTGCATCTGGTGGTGTGGTGCCAACCCCGACTTTTATCGTAGAGAACATCGTTGCTCGCACCATTGCTCATCAGATAGATGGCAAGTCACCGGCGGAACTCACCGACTATCGTATAGCAGACATCTGCTGTGGTTCAGGGACATTTCTGCTCGGTGCATTCGATAACTTGCTCAATCACTATCTTGAATGGTATCTGGACGATGGAGCAGAAAAGCACCCAGATAAGCTGTATCAGTGTAAGCAGGGAATATGGTATCTCTCACTCACGGAAAAACAACACATCTTGCTGGCGCACATCTTTGGTGTGGACATCGATATCCAAGCGGTTGAGGTTGCCCGCTTTAGCCTGCTCCTAAAACTGCTCGAAAACGAAAGTAATGCAGCGGTGCAGGCATACACCACACGCCATCGTCGGGGTGCATTACCCAAACTGGATGGTAACGTTCAGCATGGCAACAGCCTGGTCGATTTGCGCTATTTTGATTTCGACGAAGATGCAGGTACATCACAGACACGCATCGTCCAGATCAATCCGTTTGACTGGACGGAGCGTTTCTCTGGCATCATGCGTGCCGGTGGCTTCGACGCGGTGATCGGCAATCCGCCTTACATTCGCATCCAAAATATGGTGCGCTATTCTGAAGCCGAAGTGCGTTACTACCAGTGGACAGAATCGCCCTACACGACGGCACGGGCTGACAACTTCGACAAATATGCCCTGTTCATCGAGAAGGCGCTAGGGTTGCTCAAGCCAAATGGCTTGTTGGGCTACATTGTGCCGTACAAGTTCTTCATGATCCGCTCTGGCAGAGCCTTGCGTGAACTGCTCTCCAGAGGCAAGCATCTGGCGGAGATCACACACTTCGGCACGTTGCAGTTATTCGGCAAAGCACGAAGCACGTACACCTGCATTCTCATCTTAACCAAAGCGGAACAGGAACGTTTTACCGTTGAACACGTCACCGACTTGGCACAGTGGCGGCTGGGGCAGCAGCGGCAGATCACAGAATACCAAGTCGACAGTTTTGGGGAAGAACCCTGGGAATTCCTTTCACCTGAAGCAACCGCTTTATTCGACAGACTCCGAAGTGAGAACCCAATAGTCTTGTCTGATATTGCTCACATCTTTGTTGGTCTTCAGACGAGCGCTGATAACATCTATTTTGTCACTCCTGAGAATGAAGATGAAACAGGCCATAATGTTATTTTTAAGGACATGAATGGCCGTCAGCGCCAAATTGAAAAGGCTATCTTACGTCCTGCAATTCGCGATATCGCACTACCTGCCTTTAGCCGTCCACGAGCAAACACCTATCTGATATTTCCATATCAGATTATCGGCAAACGCGCTCAACTCTTTACAGTTTCTCAAATGGTAGAACAATTTCCTTTGTGTTGGCAGTATTTTTTGGATTTTGAGGAACAGTTACGAGATCGAAGCTTAGGAAAACCGGAACTTTGGTACGGATATGGACGCACACAAAGCCTGACTCGGTTTAATGGGGAAGACACGCTAATCTGGTCTGTGCTATCACTTTTGCCCAAGTACACATACGATGACCAGAATATACTATTTACTGGTGGTGGTAATGGTCCCTACTATGGCTTGCGCCCCTTGCCAGATACCGAGCTGTCGATTTTCTACCTGCAAGCTGTATTATCCCATTCTGTCTTAGATGCTATGGTAAAGGCAATTGCCAGCCCGTTTCGAGGTCAATACCTATCGTATAGCAAACAATTCATGGGGCGACTTCCAATACGCCAGATTGACTTCGCCAACCACGATGAGAAATCCAGCCACGACAACATTGTAACTTCGGTTCAACAGCTCATCCAGGCAACTGAAGCATTGAAGACCGCGACATTGCCACAACAACAACAGACTTTAAGAACGCAAGCAAGGGTATTGAAACAACGCATTGATCGTTTGATTGAACAGCTTTATGGCATTAAGGCAGCAGATTTACAGACGATACCCGAATTACAGGATGAAGAATAGGTAAGGACTCTATTTTGAAGAACGCACCGAATGCTCAAAAACTCAGGGGAGGATATTATACACCGAAACCTATTGCCGATTTCCTGGCACGCTGGGCGATGGGATCTGCCACTTCGACGATATTGGAACCCAGTCTAGGAGATGGCAATATCCTGGTCGCAGTTGCTGAGCGATTGTGTGACTTAGGCGCTATTCCTTCTGAGGTTGTTAATCAACTATTTGGGGTTGAGCTTGACCCTGATGAAGCGAAAAAAGCGATCCGTCGTGTCCAAACAACGCTGAATGGCTGTTCGCCACGGCACATCCATATTGGGGATTTCTTCGGCTATGCTGAACAGCGTCTATTTGAAACACCCGTGCTGAGAGGCACACTCACACCAGCTATGACATTTGATGCCATTGTCGGTAATCCCCCCTTCGTCCGTTACCAGAATTTCCCGGAAGAACTCCGGTCAATCGCCGTCCACTTGATGGAATATGCTGGATTCAAACCCAGCAAACTCATGAACACTTGGCTACCATTTCTACTCATCTCATCGCATTTGCTCAATGAGAATGGTCGGCTTGGTATGGTTATTCCTGCTGAGTTGTTCCAAGTGAACTATGCGGCGGAAGCTCGACAATTCTTGAGCGACTTTTTCCCGCGTCTGGGCATCATTACCTTCAAGCAGCTTGTGTTCCCCGACATCCAGCAGGAAGTTGTGCTACTTCTCGCGGAGAAAGGGGGCGAAACCAGCGGCATTCGAGTAGTCGAGATGACCAATCCTGAAGAATTGGCAACCTTCAACCCTGATGATTTTTATTCCGCTGAACTCAAGGAGATGGACCACTCCACTGAGAAGTGGACACAGTATTTTCTCTCACAGACAGAAATCAACCTTTTGCGTGAGATGCGAGTCAGAGAAGATGTCACCCTGTCAGGCGAAATTCTGGATGTTGATGTCGGGATTGTCACTGGACAGAACAAGTTCTTCATCGTAACCAAGCAGCAGGCACGGGAGAACCAACTGGAACCACATTTAGAGCGAATTGTTAGTCGCTCAGCGCATATGCAGGGCGCAGTGTTCTCGGCGAGTGATTGGTTTGCCAACGTGGAGCAGGACTATCCAGCGTTGTTTTTCTCACCGCCTCAGGAAGCTATTGATGATCTGCCTTCGTCGCTTCAGGAGTACATCCGCTTTGGTGAAGCACAGGAATATCATACGGGCTACAAGTGCCGTATTCGCTCAATGTGGTATATCGTGCCATCTGTCTGGACACCAGATGCTTTTATGCTTCGCCAAGTTCATGGGTATCCCAAACTCATCCTGAACGATGCACAGGCAACCTGCACCGATACCATTCATCGGGTACGTTTTATTAATGGTGTCCCGCCCAAAGTAGCTGTGTGTGCTTTCCTCAACTCGCTGACATTTGCCTTCAGTGAAGTGACTGGCAGAAGCTACGGTGGCGGCGTGCTGACCTTCGAGCCGAGCGAAGCGGAAAGTCTGCCTATGCCGCTGCGTGGTGCAGAGAATCTCGACATTGATCTGATTGATAAGCATTTACGCAATAACGATATTGACGCAGTGCTAGACATCACAGATCGCGTGCTGCTCATCGAAGGCATGGGTTTATCTGAAGAACAAGCCAGAAACCTGCGGAACATCTGGCGCAAGCTTCGAGATCGGCGCATCAATCGCAAATACTCGCGGCAATAACCTGGCAGCGTCTCAAGTGTCACAACCGCCTCAAGCAGAATTTTCGCACTCGAAAGCAAATCTGAGTAGGGGTGTGCATTTCTGTAATTTTAGTAGAAATCAGTGTCTCAGGTTGTGCCACCTGTGCCACTTGAGACAGCACGAAGCAAAAAATATATGGCCGGCGAACCCTTCACCAGCCACAGAAATAAAAACGACTGACCTCATGCGGTACAGCCGTAGATCTGTGCAAGTTCTTTGTTCGCCCGTCGGCGATGATATTGCAGTGTGTTGACATTATGCCCAAACACCTGCGCCGTCTGCCGCGAACTCTTGCCTTCGATCAAGCCGCGAATGGCGGCGTGCTTGATGTCATGCTCTGGATGCCGTTCCAGGAGCTTCATCGCTGGCTCGACCTCGCCAGCATCGAACTTCTCGCGCCAGGTCGGTTGTTCGTGTTGAAGTGTACCCAGCATTCCACGAAGCTGATTGCGAATTGCCGCTGCCCGCCAGCGGATGGCATCCTCACCTTTGCCCGGCACGACATATGCCAAGTCTTTACTAGTGGCTGAGGTTGTCGCCGCATAGAGCGCCAACAATCCGGCAGGGTCGTCCTTCACCTGCTCATAAACGGTCAGCACAGCGCGTTCGATATCGATGCGGATGTCCGTAAGCGTTGCCCACGTCGCCCACCGTTCACCGGCGATCTTGAAGCGTTCAAGGCCACCAACCCGCATGTCCTCGGGATGCTTGAAATCCCGCTTCGTCCAGAAGTCTTCCATGTATTCGTAGCGCAGGTTCTGCTTGCGGATGCTGGTAGACTTTGACCGGTGGCAGACGATGATGGTCGCTTCAAACCGGCTTTTCTTGGCGAGGAAATCACGGTCAATGGCGAGCTGCTCCCAGACATACATCAGTCCGTTTTGCAGACAGTCATCCAAGTCTTGCGCCCAAACGCGATACTGACGCAGTAGCATCTTTGCGGCGAGTGGACGAATGTCCTCCGAGATTTGCTCGAAGCTCATGTCACCGTTCCAACTGGTGGGATAGGTGGCTACACGGGGAAGGGGGCGAATTCCAAAACGCGATTCGGTCATGATGACAACTCCTCATCACACTGGAAACCGTCCAGCACGGGCGAGCACAACGCTCAACCTGCCGGGGACGGTGCTGAGGAGGGGACCCGTCAAACAAAAAAGCCGACCGAAGTCGGTCAGCTTGTAGATGGTTTAGCCTGTGGGCGGCTTTTTAGGCGGATGGTTCGGTGGTACCGTCCGCAGGATGGTACCAGCGTATCATTCACCGGTGTTTGATGGGGAGGATGCCTGCGCCGTACAATCGCCGCGCGGCGGTGTGCGAGAGATAATATGTAATAAACGACGCGCAAGCGGATGACCACGCGCAACGTCCAGCGGCTGCTAAAAGCGGAACCCGATCTCGATTGACGGCGCGCCAACAACAGTCACACCCCATGACCTGCGCTGTAGCTACGCACGAAATCTGTTCCTTGCAGGCATCCCAACTGAAGTCATCCGGCAGAACCTCGGTCATGCCGAGGTCAAAACAACACAGGATTATGTCGGCGTGCTAGACGGCTCGACCCGTGCGCCAGTGAGTGTGTATGATCCCGCAAAAATTCTCGACCGACTATTTGGATCACTATAAAGCTGTTGTTATTGAGCTTCTGAAAGCTGTGCGGTTTGAACTCTGAAAAGCCGCTAAACAGTGAGCTTGCTTCTTGTGCCACTTCGCGCCTATTCATGATAAACTCGTATTTGTATTGCTAAAGAACAGGGGCTATTTAATGTGCAGACTCTACTCCCCGATTTTATTGCGGCTTCTAATCACCTTATTTCCAATCATTATAACGACTACCTCGCATGCCCAAGAATTGTCCTCCTGTGAGCTGATACTTCAGGAGCCTCTTTCGATTGACTACAGTACGGCATACGGAGCAAACGAGAATGTCTCGGCATCCATTCCTGTTGGTAGTCTTGTAGAGTTTGTCGGTGAGACGCCAGACCGAAATCGCTTGATCCTGCGCTACAACAATCAATACGTACTTTACAGTACGTCTACTCCAGACATCAAACCCACTGATTGCGAAGTGTCGCTCTGGGGTGTGCCGTCGCCGACCTATCTCACTCTGGATGAGGTTATGTCAAGAACAGGAATCACTGCCTGGCATGAGGCGGGATATTGGGGTGATGGCGTGCGCGTCGGCGTGATCGACACACGCTTCGATGAGTTGGATGTCCTCATTGAGCAAATGTCCTTGTCAATTGAGCAGTTTACTTTCGTGGAGCCACTCGAGGCATTGATCGATCTCCATCCTGCATCAGAGCGTACGGACTCACATCATGGTACCAACGTCGTTGAGGTACTTGCCACTATCGCACCCAAGGCGCATTATATTGTTGCACGTTCCACGGATGCCGCCAGCTTCCAGCAAGCTGTCGATGCCCTTATTGCCGAAGACGTGCAGATCATTGTCCACGCAGGTAATGTGATCACACCCGATCCCACGCCGTATCACGAAGCGGTGCAGCGAGCAACTGAAACACATAGTATTTTATGGATAAACGCTGCGGGAAATATGGGGGTCGGTTACTATCCGGCGCGCTACTCCGGTGGTGGTGGTCTGCTGCCAATTCATCAGTTTGCGGATCCCAACCGGACGGGCTTGCAGCAATCATTGATGGTGCCAGTGGATCGTAGTCGGGATGTGACGG
>JAIOHN010000479.1 GCA_019912985.1 Anaerolineae bacterium
AAGATCCACCACTCGCTCACCTGCCTTCACCTTCCCCACAATTTCTTCCTTGATTTCTTTTGATACTCGCCGCGCCATCTCGATACCCTTTTTTTGCTTCATTATCTCGGAACTTTGTCTTACTTTAGGGGGTACCGGTCATATGCAAGATTAGACGACGAAATATGTCGCCTATACCCTGGTGATATTTCCATAGAATCTGATTTTGAAAGTGAGGTCATCAAACTGCCAAATGGGATTACATGGTTTGGCAGTGAAAATGTAATGAATTCATTTTTTGCAGCTATAGCCGACTTTGGAGGATCTGATGAAGATCGTCGGCAAAGGGTAGATAACTCTCTTCAGTTTCTCCTCAATAACTTAAGAGAAACTGAAAAAGGAACCGATCCTTTAGGCTTAGGAACCTACCAAAGAGTCGTGGAAAATTTCCCAGTTCGTAAAATAAATGTTGGGGTTGCAACACGAAAACTCATAAAAAACGTTTTTTATGAGTACTTCCGAAGTGAGGGTGCTGGAAGCCTAGAGGAACTGTGGCGAAAGGAAGCACCTTAGTTATATGAAATACAATGACTGGCTAAATATAATCGAGGTTATACCTGAATTAATACGCACAGGAGACATTCCTGAAAATGACTACAGTGATTTCAATGGTCTCTGTGTAGTAAGTGGTTACATTCCGATTAAAGTAGACGCCCTATCAACAGCAATTACACCTCCTAACGATGAATCTTTAGAAAACTTTGATGATATAGAAATACTGGATGAATCTCAAACACCAATAGGAGTGCTGATCCCTTCTGCTGGTCGTGAAGTAACAGCCCCTATGCTGTTGACTGATCCTCGTTATGTTGCCTATCTTAATGAGGTCAGTGTTGACTTTTTTGGTCAAGGACCTTATAGGTTCAACCATCACTATGTTGTGATCGAACGTGACTATTATGAAAACTATAGAGCTGATTATATGCATACAGCTCCTATTTGGGGCGGATTTTTCCACGATGAAAACGGTGCCTTGTACACAACTTGCAAAAATATTCCTAAACAGATTACCGCAATAACCGGTTTAAAAATGCCTGAAAAAGAGCATTTAGAAAAATCTGCAAAGGCTTTAGTTCAACCCTACGCATTTGAGAGATTCCTGAATCAGTACCATCTCCTTGAACTGTTATTTAACTACCAGTTAGTTGAAAATGTTAGAAACGCTTCTGATATAAGAGAAGGTATAGAAGTTCTAAAAGTCTACCTAAACAAACAATTTGGTGGTGAACTCGAGTTGTTAAGAGTGGTAATTCAATCGCGCTGTAAAAGACCGAAGGACTTTGTATCTTTCTTTACCAAGATTTTCAAAGACGCTTATTATTCCGATACAGCTAAGAAAATCTTTATTACTTATTCTCGAAGTAACAACGATATACAAAAACTATTCAAAGAATTAGAAAAATCAAATACACCAAAAGATCAAGAGATTATCAATAGTGTTGCCAAAAGTATCTACGATATACGTTGTGCTATTGCCCATAACAAAATTGGAGAATATTTTTTAACATCGGCTGATGAGAGGTTTGTGGTTGAAATTATGGAACCTCTCTTGCAAGAAGTTTTGCTGCAGGCTTTTTCAAGTTAGTACAAACAAGAACATACCGTCTTCTAACTGACTACGGCATGTTCTATTGTGTGTTTACAGATCGCTTCGGTCGTGAATGGC
>JAIOHN010000480.1 GCA_019912985.1 Anaerolineae bacterium
CAGAAGAAGAGCTGCCCCACCACCAGCAGAATGACGATCAGCGCGATAAACGCGGCGGCAGCATCACCAATCCCAGCGGGCAGTTGGGTGCGGTAGAACTGGAACGAAAAGGCGACCGCCGCCACCAGCACCAGATTGAACCCGGCCCACAGCCAGCTGCGCCACCACCAGCGGCGCATCGCTGAGAAGAAGGTGCGCGGGGTGGGCATGTCATTGTCATAAGCGCGTTGTGCGATCTCGAACAGGGCGGCGCTGGCAGGCGGCAGCAGGATCACCGTCAGGCTGCACACGAACCACAGCACATTGATAGCGATAAACGGGAACAGCCAGTCGTAAAGATCGACCGCCGCCAGATAAATCGGTTTGAGAAAGCGTGCGTTGCGGATTTTCATTCGGTAGACTACTCAGGCAGTGCGTGTGATAAGTACGGTAATCTTAGGCCCTGACGTGCGGCTCGTATAGACCGCATCCCACATACCAAAGGTTTAAATAAGATGCAATTTTACAGCTTTGATCTGAATGACCCGATTTTTGAATTCTTGGGTTGGAAGCTCAGTTTTCAGATTATTACCCTGGAAAATATTTACGGCCTCGATCCGATCTACACCACCGTCAGCCCCACCGCCGAGGGCTGGGGCTTGGTTTGCACCCGTCTGAGCTGGGCCGGTCAACAGGAGTATGTCGCGGGCGGCTTCTACGCCACCATCCAGCGCGAGGGCGATAACCGCCTGCGGCTGAGTCTCTCGGTCGAAGCACCGCACCCGGTTCGTGCGATCAAAGTGCTGCTGCGCGATCTGCCCGCTGTGCGCCCGCTCGATATGCTCGACCAGCCGCGCGAGGTGCCGCATGGCGGCCTGCTCGATAAATACCCTAATCCGCTGCGACTGCCGCTGTGGATGGCGCAGACGCCCGATGGCGTCACGCTCGGTCTGCGCAGTGAGGATGCCGAGGCGCGTCCCCGGCGTTTTGCCGCTTATCAGGAGCGCATGGGGTCGCTGGCCGGGACCTATACCATCGAAGCCCTGTTCGAGCAGGATGCCCGACTGTTCGATACCATCCTCGCCTGCCCCGATTGGGTGCTGGATTCCGGCATGGACCCGCAGACCTTCCGCGACGAGCAGCTGGCATTCAATGAAGCGCACATGGGTTTGCAGCGCTGGGAGCAGCGCGACGATGTCCCCGCCTGGACGCGCGACCTCAAGCTGTGCCTGACGCTCCACGGGATGCACTGGTCAGGCTACGTCTTTAACACCTATGCCGACATGCTCGATGTGCTGCGCTATGTGACCGAACGTATGGATGCGCGGCAGGTGCTGGCCTATTTACCGGGCTGGGAAGGCCGCTACTACTGGCAGTACGGCGATTTTCGCCCCGATCCGCGTCTGGGCGGCGCAGATGGCTTCAAGCAGTTGTGTGATGAGGCGCGCCGTATGGGCGTTCATGTCATGCCGATGTTCGGCGGCAACTGTGTCAATGCCTGGGCGAGCAATTTCCACAGCTTCGGCCCCTCCTCTTATATGAAGTCGGCCACGCGCAACGTCTTTCACGGCAACCAGCCGGATTGGGATCTCAGCCGCGCGCAGGATACCGGCTGGCAGGCATGGCTCAATCCCGGCGCACCCGCCTGGCAGACCGAACTGGTGCGCCAGATCACCCGGCTGATCGAGGTTTACGGCTTCGATGCGGTCTTTCTCGATACCGTAGAGGTCTACACCAACGACCCTGATTTCAACATCTTGCAGGGCTACGCGCAGATGGTCGAGCGCCTGCGTGCGGACCGGCCCGACCTGCTTGTGACCGCCGAGGACTGGTACGACGGCCTGCTCAACGTGTTCCCCATTTTCCAGCAGTCGGGCAACTGGCGGCAGGTGCCGGATTGGGTGGGGCGTTATGCGCGCTTATTCGGCCACATCTGCGATTCCGAGCCGAGCCGGGGCAGTACCGGCGTCTTTGAATGGGGCTACAATCCCTACCAGCCTCTGCCCCACCGGGAGCCGTACCTCACCACCATCGCCTTCACCGATGGCACGCTGGCGAACGCCAAACCGGAAATCGACGCCGCCATCGCCCGCGCCCTCGCGCGCTGATGTGCTCCGTAGGGGCGAATTGGTAAGAAAATGACAAAGAATGCCACGATTCTGAATGGATTGTGGCATGAATAGTGAGCCTATCACGTATCAGATGAGTGCAGATTGAAGGCATATGTGAGTAAACAACTTTGGAATCAAAGATAAGGACTATTCATGAAAAGTTTCCCCTCCAATTACCCTGGGTAAAAATGGGGCTGGTAATCCTGGTGGTGATTTCGCTGCTCACAATTTCTGTAAAGTTAAAGGTGAGGAGTCAAGCTGAGGAACTTGTTTGCAGTGGCGTGTGTGACCTGGAGTGGTCGCCAACAGATGAAAATTTGTTAGCGGCGGTTAACCACTATGGACTGTGGTTATATGATATTCGCGAATCGGAATCCAAACCTGCCCTGTTTCCCTTTCAAAATGCAACCAGCCTGGATTTTAGCCCTGATGGAAGCTCAATTGCGGTCACTGCATGTCCGATTTTGAAGGCAGGTGATAACCCTTGCAAAGGCATAGTCTCAATATTTGATTTAGAAAATGAATCTTGGCGCGAGGTTGCTCAGTATGACGACGCAGTTACTGATGTGAAATTCAGCCCTGATGGAAACCTAACTGCCTTTGTACAGCATAATGTCCAGGAACAAGGCATAAGGATTATCAATTTATTGCTAAATGAAAATTTAACGATAGTTGATGATTCCATGACCGTATTGATTTCGGGGTTCGCCTTCAGCCCAGATAGCAGTCTTATAGCTATTAGCAATGGAAATCTGTCATGGCAAAACAGGCTGTCCGTTTGGAGCGCCACCAATGCTGAACTCATTGCCGTCAAAGACATAGAGGGGTTGATAAAGGATTTAAACTTTTCGGACACTGACTCAATAGACTTCGTTACAAGTGATGCTAGAGTGCTGGTTTGGGATTACGTAGCCGGTTCTACAAGGTTAAGCCACACCATGATTCAAACTACCAAAGACAACCTGCATGAATATAACTTAACTGACCAATCAACCTATTTGTTGGGTTCCCTGGTAGATGATGGCAATCCAAGAGATAGAACCCTTTATTTATGGGATTTAGAGACGGGGGACGAGATTTTCTCTATAGATATACCACCTGACCATTGGCATAACATATTAGAAATCAACGTATCCGGTGAATACCTTTCGGCCAGCGACTCAAACGATGCGCATCATGCTGTTGACTTATGGGAAATAGAAACAAACGTACATCACCAGATAGTGTTATCTGATTGAAGGACCGGTAAGTATATACGAGCCAGATGTTAATCTCCGCCCCCACACCACAAACCAATCGCTTTTGCCCCCATCTCCGCCCTGCGCCATAATAATCATGTTTGGTTGGAATTTTTAGCGGCGGAAAAGGTATGTCTGGGATTTTCATCTCGTATCGACGAAGTGTCAGCCGTGATCTGGCGCAGTTGATTTTTCATGTGCTGCGTGCACGCGATTATGATGTTTTTCTCGATGTCAACACCATTGACAGCGGCCAATTTGACCGCATCATCCTCAATCAGATTGAGGCTCGCCCCCATTTCCTGCTGATTCTCAAGCCCGGTTCGCTCCAACGCTGCGCCGACCCCGGCGACTGGCTGCGGCGCGAGATTGAGGAAGCGCTGCGCCTCAAGCGCAACATCGTGCCAATCTACGATGAGGGTTTCAGTATTGAGGATGAAAAGCAGTACCTACCGGAACCACTGCGAACCGAACTGCCGCGTTTAAATGCGCCGCCCTATTCACATTATTATTTTGAAGCGTTTATTGAAGCCCTGACCAGCCGTTTCCTGAAAATGCCGGACTACGACGACATCCCTGTGACTCCCACCCCACCCGCCGAACGTGCCGAGGTGCAGC
>JAIOHN010000481.1 GCA_019912985.1 Anaerolineae bacterium
GCATTCTACTCTGTGGGATGATGGGCACCGGCAAGACCGCGATGGGCGGCACTGCCGCGATTGCCATTGCCTCCGGCGCGGTGGGTAAAATCGTGGAAGATATGCGCCCGGATCAGGTGACGTTAATTGTGTGTCCGCCGCATCTGGTTGAGAAGTGGAAACGCGAGCTGCTCAGCATTTATCCCAACAGCATCGTCGAGAGGCTTGACAGACACGAAGATGTAAAACAATTTATGCTCAAGTCAGCGCGGATTGGCGCGGGTGTGCCGAAGATCGGTCTCATCAAGCGAGACCTGACCAAGCTGGGTGCATCGCGTGAGGTGGCGGTTGTGTGGCGGGGCGAATTTGTCGCCATGTGGCGACATAACCAGCCCACACCGGAGGGTTATACACCCGACCAGCGCATCGTCAAACAGTGCGTGCCCAAGTGCCCGACCTGCGGCTGCACCGTCATGCAGGAGAAGAAAGGCACCAGCGTCCCTGCGTCCGAGAACTGGCTCAAGTCGGGCAAGCGCATGTGCAGTGTCTGTCAGACACCGCTGTGGCAGGAGGCGCGGGACAACGGCTCGCGTCCCAAACCCGGTCATAAGTACCCGCCGAAGAATCCCCGTTACCGCCTGGACGAGTACCTCAAGCGGCTCTACCCGGATCGGGTCTATCTGCTCATCTGGGATGAAATCCACGAGGCAGCCAACGGCGATACGGGCAATGGCGAGTCGTTCGGTAGATTGGCGGGGTTAGCTCGGAAGGTGCTGGCGATGACCGGCACACCCTTCAACGGCAAATCCTCGTCGCTGTTTAACATCGAGTACCACCTCAATGAGCGCGTGCGCCAGCGTTACAACTGGGGCGGCGCGGCGCGTCTGACGCGCAAACAGCGCGGCTCGCACGGTTTCCAGGCCATCATTGAAGGCAGCAGTAAACAACGGGGACGCGCTGAGTCAAGCTGGGTAAGCGACATGGGTGTGCGTGAGCAAGTGGTCGAGGAGCGCCCCACTTATGACAGCAATACCGGAGCCTATACGGGGACATCCACCTACGAGCGCCCATACGAAGAAGCGCCGGGAATCTCGCCGCTGCTAGTGACCGAAGTGCTGGATCATGCCATCTTCTTTTCGCTGGCCGATCTCGGGAAGGCGCTGCCAGACTATGAAGAAATCGCGCTGCCCGTCGAGATGGACAGCGACACCTACGACCAGTATGACCGCACCCGCCAGCAGTTGAAGGACTATCTCATCCAGCGCAAGTGGGAGGGCGACACGACGTTCAGGGGGGCCTACCTGCAATGGGCGATGGGCTGGGTCAACACGCCGTTTCGTCCGACGGAGGTGATCCACAACATCAAACATCCCATCACCGGCGAGAAGCGCCCGCAAGTCGTCACCCGGATTCCGTCCTATGGCGAAGACCGCATCTACGCCAAAGAGCAAGCGCTCATCGACCTGCTAAAAGACGAACTGGCGGCAGGGCGTCCCTGTGTGGTCTATCTGCGCCAGACGGCCACAAAGGACATTCAGCCGCGCATCGAGGCGCTCATCCGCCAGCACGTGCCCGGTGCCGTACCCTACATTCTCAAGAACACGGTGCAGGCCGAACGGCGCGAAAAGGTCATCGAGCAGCAGATCGCCGCTGGAATCAATGTGGTGGTGTGCAACCCTGAGTTGGTCAAGACGGGCCTCGACCTCATCCATTTCCCGACGCTGATCTTCCATGAGATCACCTTCAACTTATCCACCATGATGCAGGCGGCGGCGCGAGCCTATCGGTTGAATCAGACGCACGGCCACTGCAAAACCTTCTACATCTTCGCCAAGGGGACAATGGAACACACCGCCGTCCAGCTCATGAGTCGCAAACAGCGAGCGGCCAAGCTCCTGACTGGAGATATAGGTTTAACAGGGCTGGATGCCCTCACGGAAGGCGAAACCGGTTTTGAAGAAGCCTTACTCGCCGCGATTGCGAAGGATGAGACCCTGCTCGATCCCAGTGAGATGTTTAAAGCCAACGCCGGGCAGAGCGAGATTGACGCGGAGGACGCCGCCTACTGGAATGTCGAAATCATGGCTGAGGAAGTGGATGAAACGGTTCTGCACCACGATCCGCTCATCCTGGCAGGGTTGGAACTCGGCGGTGTGCTGGTCGAGCACGATGCGCCAAGCACGCCGATCCCAATGGCAAAACCTTCTCCAACTCAGGATACCGGACGGCTGGTGCGCTACGTCGGGGACTATCTCGACAGCGTCCATCTGGTGCATGACGATGCGAAGCGTATCAAGCTGCAAGCCCAACTGCTCGCCGCGCTAACGGATGGTGTGCAGGATGATGAAGGCAGGTACACGGTCGTCGGTCTGCGTGACCCGGACTTCATGAAATATCCGGTTCATGCAGAGAAGCTGACGCGCTACGTGCGCGGCTGGTTGAAGCAGCACCGTTTCGTGTTCGCGGGTTGTGAGGACGAAGCCGCCGCGCAGGTTGTTGACCTGGCGCAGCAGGCGCTGGGGCTGAAACTGATCCAGATCGACGTGTTTCAGGCCATGCAGGACGCGCAGGACGGAGCGCTTCAGTTGGAGCTATCCGCACAACTGCAATCCGAATCAGCGCCAGAACGTCAGCCGAAGCGCCGCAAGAAACTCGACCTGCTGGCTGTGCCAGATGATGTTCCAGAGGCTACCGTGGCGAAACGCCCTTTCGTGGCGAAACGCACCCAGGGAGAAACCGAGCCGGTGCAGTTAGCAATGTTCTGATCCCGTCAGATACGCTGGTTTTTCTTGACGCGCTGCTGGCTCGGTGCAGCGACTATCTCGGCCTTGCCTGTCTGACGCTAACCGCCATCCATCCGGACGGACAACAGCGCACCCCTTCGCGTCACATCCCACTCCATCGACCCGATTTGCTGGTTGACGCGCTGGGGAAACTGCTGGCCGCCAACCGGCTCGGTTGGGGCGCGTTCGTTGCCGTCGGACTGCGGCGGCACGGGCTGACGCGCTACCGGCGTGGCGGTGAAAGCGATCTGCTGGCGCTGCCTGCGGTCTTCGTCGATCTCGACAATCCCACGTCCGACGCGCTGGCGCGGCTGCGCGGTCTGCGTCCCGCGCCATCCTGCATAACGTTTACCGGTGGGGGCTATCACGCCTACTGGTGGTTGGATGAACCGCTGGCCGACATGGGACTGGCGCGGCGGATGCTGCGCGGTCTTCAGCGTGGAGCCAACAGCGATCCGCTCAGTCCGGTCCAGAGTCTGCGCTTAGTTGGCTCGCGTAACACCAAGCCGGGCAGAGACAATGCGTTTTGCCAGATTGTCGAGATGTACGATAGCTACCACAGGCTGGAAATCTTCTCGCCACTGCTCTCGCGTCTGACAACCCAGCCTGCATCGCCACCCTCACGCCGTAGAACGACATACCATCCAACATCACGCGGCACAACAATCAACCCGGCTGTCCTGCACGCCGTCAGCGACCAGCTGATACATATAGGGTACGTGCAGCAAAGTGACTGGTTGAGCGGCCCATGTTTATATCCAGGACATCACCAACACGGCGACGTTCACCACTCTTTCGGCTTCAACGTGCGAACCGGCTACGGGAATTGCTTCCGATGCGGCTCGATCCTGCTTAAGGACATCTGCCACACATTGGGTATCCAGCCCGCCGATTACGGCGGGCTTTTTGTATAGAAGAAAGGACACAGCATGACCCAACACAAGGAAACACCCCCGACCATCATCACGCTGACACTGCCCACACCGGAAGGCGGCGGCATCGCCCCGGAACGGGCGACGGCAACGCTACTGATTCAGCGCGGAGAGCTGGCCCACCTGCGCCAGTTCCACTACAACGGGCAGATGGCCGACCTCATCGTCGCCATCCGCGAAGCGCACGACGCACTGGGTCAGATTGAAGACCATCCACCCATCGTCCCCGATCTGCCGGAGGACAAGCCGAAGTCCACGCCCAAGGCCAAAGCGAAAGCCGCTCAGAAACCTTCTGTGGATGCAGTCGATGAAGAACCAACCATCGACATCCCGCTCAAGAAAGGCACGAAAGCGGTCAAGCTCAGCCATCTCAAGATCGTCAGTGGCGAGACCGATGCGGCTGCTTATCGTCAGGCGGCGCTGATTGCCGGGAAACTCATCGACGGTAAGTTGTGGGATGGCGAGAGTCCCATCCGCATCGACGATGTGTATGCCGTGGAAAAGCGGATGAAGTACCTGACCGACAAAGACCTGAGCCTGTTCACCCTGGATGACTTTGTGCAGGTCGTCACAGCGCCAGATGCCGGGGAAGCCGCTCCCGAAGGCATCGCAGCCCAGACGGCAGACAGCGAAGCCGACGGCCTGCCAGCGGTGAATTCTGCCGCAATCGAAGGGGTGGCCGCCAGCAGCAATGGTCAGCGCCCGGACGTTGAATCCGATCCCATCGCCCTGAGTTAACCTCGCCCAGTTTTACCGATCGCATCTCAAGCAAAGGAAAAATCTCAT
>JAIOHN010000051.1 GCA_019912985.1 Anaerolineae bacterium
ATGGCCCGCTGGCAAGTATGACCGGGGCGCGTGATGCGGTGCGCCGACTGAAGGCCGCTGGCCTGCTGCCCGCCTCATTGACTGTCAAGTTTCGCGGCGGGCGCTACCCCCTTAGCAAGCCGGTCGTCTTCACCCCGGCGGATTCTGCGCCGGTCACTTATACCGCCTATCCCGGCGAACAACCTGTTTTCGAGGGTGGTGTACAGCTCAATGGCTGGAAATCTACGCAGGTCAACGGTGTCGATGCCTGGGTGACCGACGCCCCGTTCGACTTCCGCCAGTTGTTCGTCAATGGCAAACGTCAGCCCCGCCCCCGTCTGCCCAAGCAGGGCGAGTACAACATCGCCGCCGTTGAAGGCGATGTCAACAAGATGACCCTGTTTGAGGGGACCGACCACTTCCAAACTGCGCCCGGCGACCTGCAAGGCAGCTGGCGCAACCTCAACGATGTTGAACTGGTCGTCACCCATTTCTGGGCGGAGGAACGCCTGCCCATCCAGAGCTTTGACGCGGCCACCAACACCCTCATCTCCACCCGCAAACTACTGTTCAACCCGCGTCAGGATTTCGCGGATACTCTCGCGCCGTATTACGTCGAAAACGTCTTCGAAGCCCTGACCGAACCCGGCGAATGGTATCTCGACCGTGGCGACCGCCGCGTGTATTACATCCCGCTGCCCGGCCAGACACTCGAAAACACCGAGATTTATGCCGCACACACACTCCAGTTCATCCGTGTCGAAGGCACCCCCGATCATCCCGTGTCGTTCATCCGCTTCCAGGGGCTGGCCTTCGAGCACAGCGATTGGGTGCAGCCTTATGGCTATGGGATGCGCTTCAATCCCTATGGCCCCACCCGCACCGACTACACGATGGAAGACACCGAGATCAACCCGCCGGGCGAGAAGCAGTACGCCTGTGCAGCCCAGGCCGCTTATAACGTCCCCGGCACGCTCTATTTTGAATACGCAGCCAACTGCGCGGTCGAAAACTGCCGCGTGGAGCATGTCGGCTGGTATGGCATCGAGCTGGCGGAAGGCTGCAGCGCTATCCAGCTCACCGACAACACACTGGCCGATCTCGGCGCAGGTGGCATCAAAATCGGCGGCGCATCGGTGCGTGGCCCGCGTCATGACCAGACCGGCCACAATCGCGTCACCGGCAACACCATCCACCACGGCGGCGAGATCTTCCTGAGCGGCGTCGGCATCGCCCTGCTGCATTCCTTCGGCAACACCATCGCCGACAACCACATTCACGACCTCTACTACAGCGCCATCTCCTGTGGCTGGGTGTGGGGACTGAAAGACAACATCTCGCGCGAGAACCGCATCGAGCACAATCTCATCCACGACCTGGGCTTCGGCATCCTCAGCGATATGGGCGGCATCTACATGCTGGGCATCCAGCCGGGAACCGTCCTGCGCGGCAATCGCATCTTCAATGTGAAGGCACGCGGCTATGGTGGCTGGGGCATTTACCTGGATGAAGGCAGCGCGCACATGCTGGTCGAGGGCAACATTGTCTACAACACCTGGAGCGAGAGCTTCCACCAGAATTACGGGCGTGAAAATCTCATCCGCAACAACATCTTTGCCTTCTCCGAAACCGGTGGCGCGCGCCTCAGCCGCGAGGACAGCACGCACAACTCGATTACCTTCGAGCGTAATATCTTTATTACCGATGGCAATCCGATCTTCACCACCGGCAGAGCCCAGTTGGAGCACCGGCCCTTCCTCAGCGATCTCAACCTGTTCTATGACGTGACCGGCGCGGAGCCTGTGTTCTACACCGGGTCAAGCAAGAACGGCACCAAATTCACGCTTGAGGAATATCGCGCCTTCGGTAATGACCGCCATACTGTCGTCGCCGACCCTGGCATGGAGCCGCCTGATTTCGCACTGTCAGCCGATTCACCCGCCCACGAGATCGGTTTTGAAGCGCTGGACGTGCCCAGCGTTCCCTAAAACAGCCATATCCACACCACAACAGCCTCAGTC
>JAIOHN010000482.1 GCA_019912985.1 Anaerolineae bacterium
TAACAACGGCGTGACCGATTATGATCACGGCATTTACCACACCGCCAGCTATGGTCTGATCGAAGGCAATACGATCTATGACAATATGGGGTCGGGTATTAAGGTCGGCTGGGGCCAGGAGGCGGTCGATAACATCGTGCGCAACAATCTGGTCTACGACAACAACCGCGCAGACGGCGTAGACGGCCAGAAGAAACAGGGTCGAGGCATCGGTGTCTATGCCGGGTCGGGGACGCTGGTTTACAACAACATCATTCGCGGCGCGCATCACAGCGGCATTGATGTGACTTATGGCGGCAACAACGCCCAGGTGTTCAATAACACCGTCTACAACCTGACTGGTTACGGCATTGTCGTTGGCTATGGCAGTGATGGCACGAAAAATGCTGAGAACACGACCGTTCTCAATAACATCGTCTATCAGCAGGCGAACCAACCTGCCATCTACAATTTGCGCGGCATCAACACGATCATCGAGCACAACCTGACTTACGGACTTAATCCGGCTATCGGCAAGCGCGCGGATACCAATGCCATCATTCAGAACAACCTGGAGAATATCGACCCACTGTTTGTTGATCCGTTAGGTGGCAATTTCAGCCTGCTGCCAGACAGTCCCGCGATCGACGTTGGGGTGACGCAGAACAACCTCAGCCTGGACTTTCTGGGGCAGCCACGCCCGCAGGGCAGCGGCCTGGACCTGGGCGCGATGGAACAAAGTGTCGCCGCGCAGCCTACTGAGCCGCCACAAACCGAAGAACCTACAGTGGCACCAACGCTGGAGCCCACAATCGCCCCGACGATTGCGCCCACCCTGGAACCGACGTTGGAGCCGACCATCGCGCCCACGGTTGAGGTCACGGAAGAGCCGACCACAGAGCCGCCGGTCATCCCGGTGGACCCGCCAAACAGTCCGACTGCGATGCTGGATGTCAGCACCAGCGCCGGAATCGTGGATGTGACGGTGAATCTCTACAATGTGGATGGGCTTTACGGGCTGCAAGCGAGCTGCCTGGTGGATGCCACGGTGCTGAGCGGGGCGGAACTGGTAACGAACAGCGAAACCGTCTTCAACAATGATAACAGCGTGTTCGTTGATCAGGGTGACCAGAACGGCCAGTGGGTGATCGGCGTCAGCCGGCTGCAACCTGCGCCTGCCTTCAGCGGCAATGGGGCGGCATTCGCCCTGCGCTACCAGCGTCTGAGCGCGGCGGGCAGCCCGGTCAACTGCGAAATCCTGGCGGTGGATGCCAGTGGGATCACCCTGCCGGTGGATGTCGTCAACACGGTGGTGAACCCTGAAGCACCGGTTGAGCCAACAGTCGCCCCGACGCAGGCGATCGAACCGACTGAGGTGCCACCGGAACCCACGGAAATCACGCCGGAACCCACCGAAGTGACTCCAGAACCGACGGAAGAAATCACGCCAGCGCCGACCGAAGTCACCCCGGAACCCACGGAGGAAATCACGCCAGCGCCAACGGCAGTGCTGCCTGAACCGGGCATGATCTCCGGCAGTGTCCATTACCAGGGGCGTGAGGATCACAGCGGTATTCAGATCACGCTGCTGCTGGAAGGGGAAATCATGGCGGAAGCAATGTCGGATGCCAGCGGCCTCTACAGCCTGAGTGATGTGCCTTTGGGCACTTACACCCTGCGCCTGAGCGCACCGCAGCAGTTGAGCCTGACCCAGGACATCACCCTGGATGGCCCAACGCTCGATCTGGGCGATACGACTCTGGTCGCTGGTGATGTCGATAGTAATGGTGTCATCGACATCCTGGATGCAGGACTGGTCGGTGCCAACTTCAACCTGGTTGGGCCTGATCTCCCACCTGCGGACATCAACGCAGACCAGCGAATCGACATCCGAGACCTGGTGCTGGTCGGCAGTAACTTTGGAGCGATAGGGGCTCCATAACCCGATGTATTTCATTGTTTGTCTGTACGCGGCTGTGATAGGGGAGGGCCTCCGGGCTCTGCCCTATCTGCCTTTTGATCAAGCCCGGCAGTGAGCCGGGTACCTGGAGGGTAAACAGATGTTTTCCAAAATGCGCTGGGCGCTCATCATCGTGGTTCTACTGCTGATTTCCGGCAGCCTCGCCTATGCCCAGTCCAATACCTACTATGTCGCCCGCAACGGGCGCGATTCCAACCCCGGCACTGAAGCCAAGCCATTTCGCTCGATCCGGCATGGAATGCAGATGTTACAGCCTGGTGATACGCTGCTGGTCAAAAAGGGGACGTATGCGGAAGAGCTGCGCAACATCCCCAGCGGTGACTCGTGGAGTAATCCGGTCACTATCCGCGCTTATCCTGGCAACCGAGTCACCATCAAGCCGCCGAAAAACTCGGAGCGTGTAATCACCTTCAGCGGCAATCAGCAGTACATCATCATTGACGGATTCGTGCTGGATGCGCGGCGGGTGCGCTATGAAGCGATCAAGTTCGGCGGGGTCGATGACCCGAATCAGCCATCCCCGCACCACATTCGCATCATCAACAACGAAATTCGCAACGCCGGGCGCACGATTAAAGCGAAGGGGCAGTATCACTATTTCACCGCTGGCATTTTCGCCACCGGCAATGCCAATTACCTGGAATATATCCACAACGTGATTCATCACAATGGCGTGACGGATTTCGACCACGGCATCTATCAGCGCTCCAGCTATGGCCTGATCGAAGGCAACATCATCTACTCGAACAAGGGCAGCGGCATCAAAGTGGGCTGGGATGGCAATGCGGTGAACAATATCGTGCGTAACAACATCATCTATAACAACAGCACTGCGCGCGGCAAGCTGGGCCAGAAAAAGCAGGGTCGCGGGATCGGTGTTTATGCCGGGTCGGGGACATTGGTCTATAACAATGTGATCTGGGGTAACCATCTCATCGGCATCGACGTGACTTACGGCGGCCACAGTGCGCGCGTCTTTAACAACACGGTCAGCAGCTCACGCGGGTGGGGGATTGCGGTGGGTTATGGTGTGTTGGGGGCACAGACCTCGAACAACACGATCGTGCGCAACAACATCGTCTACCAGCGTGCCAACAACGCCGCCATCTACGACTTTCGCGGGGTTAACACCCTGATCGAGAACAACCTCACTTATGGCCGCAACACGCAGATCGGCAAAGATGGCACCAGCAGCGCTGTCATTCGCAATAATCTGGAAGGGATCAATCCCAATTTCATGAACGCCAAAGGGAATGATTACCGGCTGCGGCAAGGCA
The DNA here is from genome assembly GCA_019912985.1 of Anaerolineae bacterium. Classification (GTDB taxonomy): domain Bacteria; phylum Chloroflexota; class Anaerolineae; order Aggregatilineales; family Phototrophicaceae; genus JAIOHN01. The sequence continues at coordinate 3,238 of JAIOHN010000482.1, forward strand.
GCCCGGCAATTGACGTAGGTGCCGCGCTGAGTGATGTGCTGACGGATATGATCGGCAACGCGCGCCCTTACGGCAGCGGCTATGACCTGGGCGCTTACGAATACGTTGGCGGCTAAATCGCCCTCACTTCTTGACCGCAATCACCACTTTGCAGGTGGTTGCGGTCTTTTTTTATTGATCAACCGGGTCAAGCGGTGGTAAATCCAACGCACGTGCAGCCCAGGGCAGGGCTGTTTCCAACTGCTGCCGCTGCACCAGACGCACGCGAGGCGCATCCGGGATTTGCGCTAACCCGGCACGCGCCGCGAAAAAGCCTGCCACATGCGCCGCTACCTCCGGGGCATCGGGCAGGATGGTTTCGGGCAATGGGCCACCCTCAAACGCCAGACTCGGCAGCCAGAACCCCAGGTCTATGCTGGGATTGGCGAGGCACGCTTCTGCCCAATCAATCAACTTGACACCTTGAGCCGTCACGCAGATGTTGTCGCTGCGGATGTCGCAGTGGGCGAGTGTCTGTCCGCTGGTTTCACAGCGATTCTCAGCCTCAATCAAGACTGGCAGCGCCTTTTGCAGCCAGGCATCCGACGCCATATTCAGCGAGAGAAAGGGTTTCGGATCATCGGCTAACTTCTGCCAGTTGGAGTTCCAATGGCCGTGCAGGGCTTCAAAGGGCGGCAGGGGTGCCGTCATCCCATGCATCACCTCAAGCTGCTCCAGCACACCCTCGACCTGCTCCATATCCCAGGGCGGCGGCCACGTAGCATCCGAGAGATCTTCGGTCACCAGAATTGGCTCGTCCTCATCATCTTCCCACCCAATCAGCTCGGGAATAAACGCGCCGTTGATGCACTGGTAAGCGTGATACTCGCGCCGCAACATGCTGGCCGTCAGCGGTGTCGTGGCGACTTTGACGAAAATTTTGCCTGCAGCCGTGCTCACTCGCCAGCGCGCGGCAGGTGTATAGCCGCCCTGCACACGAGTAAAAGCAGTGGGCCGCTCTCCAATAAGCTTTGTGATTCGCTTCTGTAAATCCGGATGCGGGTTTTCCATTCGCCCCACCACTCCACATGAAATTCATCCGCGCTTTGTTCAAGCACTTTATGAAAAAAACAGGCAGGCCGCAAGTGTTCACACCGGACTTTATTGCTGTCTACCGCCTCTGCAAGCGCGGTTTTTATTGGTCTGCGCTAGCTGTACGCAAACTGACTTATGATAAGGTAGTAGCAGCTTTACGTATTCATCCAGGTGAAAATGGGGTTTTCCAGGGGCAAAATATGGAGATGGTGACCACTGCGACCCTGCCGCAAAAGGTTCGCGAACGTTTCCAGCAGTGGTTCACATGGCAGCGGCTGGCGCTGATTCTGATCCTATTCATAGGATTGTTCATGCGCCTGTACGGCATTGCTTACGGCCTGCCATATTTCTATGGCCCGCCCGAAATTGAATCCCTGCGCACCAACTTCCAGGTGATTTCGCCCTACGGCAATGATGAAATCCAGTTTGTGGCCGCAGTGGTCAATATGCTGGCGAACTATTCGCTGAACCCCCAGTACTTCGCCCAACCCGGCACCCCGACGATGTATCTGCTGTTGTTGGTTTTCGGCGTGATGCTGGCTTTTGGTCTGCTCACGGGTGCCATTCCCAACATTGACGCGATTGGCGATCTTCTGACCGATTCACCGGATGCGTTTTACCTGGCCGGGCGGGTGCTGATCGCGTTGATCGGGGTGGCGGGCATCCCGCTGGTGTATCGCATCGGGCGGCGCTTATATGACCGGCGCGCGGGACTGGTCGCCGCGTTGATCTTCGCGCTCACGCCGATTCATGGCTATCTCTCCAAGATTATCCGTGGCGACGCTTTGATGATCTTGTGCCTGCTGGCCGCCTTCTGGTTCTGCCTGGATATTCTTGAAAGCGGCAGGTGGAGAGGTTATCTGGGCGCGGGATTTTTTACCGGACTGGCGATCGTCAACAAGTATCCGGCGGTGACATTCGTCGCCATTATCGTGCTGGCACATCTTTTGACTCATGCCCGGCGTGACCACCGCCGGTTAATCGCCAGTGGTGCGGCCTGCCTGGGTGGGGCGTTTATCGGTTCCCCCTACGCCTTTCTCGATTTTCCGGCGGTGCTGGGCGCGGTCCAGGCCGAATCGAGCATCCACCTGGGCGGCGCAAGCGAAGGTATCCTCCACGATGTCCTGTGGTACCTGGGAAAAGTCCTGCCCAACTCGATCTCGTGGGCCGGGGTGGTGCT
>JAIOHN010000052.1 GCA_019912985.1 Anaerolineae bacterium
CACAAATCCTATCCACTCTCGCCCGATAAGGCCCAGTCTTCTACAGTCCCGGCGATCAGGTATAATGCAACGCTGCAAACGAGAGATGAGGAACGCTATGCGTTTATCTTACCAGGCATTCGTAACGGTTCTGATGACCCCACTCATCGCTCTGGTGGGATGTTCGACAACCCAGGCAAACCAGCCCCGAACGACGGAACCCATTCTTACCAACACCCCAATGAGTGTTGCTCAGGATGCGACTGTCACGCCTACGGTGACACTGGCACCGACTGAGGCAGGCCCGGTGCGGCTGTCTGTCTGGTGGCCGGAGCCGCTGGCCCCATTGGATAACGGTGATGCGGTGGACGTGCTCTCAGAGCAGATCAGCGCATTTCAGGTTGCCCAGGGGAATGTTGAGGTCGAACTCCGCTGGAAAAATGAAGCGGACCCCGGTGGCATTCTCTCGACTCTGCGCACCGCCAGCCCGGTCGCGCCCGGCGCGCTGCCTGATCTCACACTGCTGCGGCGCGAGGATTTGCTTGAGGCGGTAGAGAGCGGCCTGGTGCATCCGCTGGAAGGCAAAATTACGTCGGCAGTGCTTGGTGATCTTTACAGCCGCGCCTTGCAGCTCGGTCAGGTGGATGGCGGGTTGTTTGGTCTGCCTTACGCCCTCGAAATCCAGCAAATGGTCTATCAGGAGAGCGAAGAATCAGTCTCCTGGCGTTTTGCCGATATTCTGGAAGCGCGACAGAGTTTTGTGTTTCCTGCGGGTGGGACGGATGGCCTGAACAACCTGTTTTTCGCGCAGTATCTGGCAGCGGGTGGCACACCGCCAAGCGGCGGCACCTTGAATCTCGATGAGGAAGCGCTGCGGACCACGCTCGATTTTTATGAGCAGGCGGTCGCGGAGGGTCTAATCGACCCGGTGGTGCTTTCCTATACCTCCACGGAAGATTATCTGGCTGGTTTGGTGAGTGGAACTCTGAATGCGGGGGTGATTTATTCCACGGATTACCTCAGCATGTTGAGCGAAAATCAGCAGTTAGCCTTTGGCCCTATCCCCACCGTGAACGGCACGCCGACCAGCGATATTGATGGGTGGATGTGGGTTCTGACCACCCCCAATGCCGACCGGCAGGAACTGGCTGTGCGTTTTTTGAACTGGATGATGAATGCCGATCGTCAGGGAACTTACACGCGCACGGTGTTTATGCTGCCGTCACAGCGAAGTGCGCTTCAGCAGTGGGGTGATTCGCCTTACAATGCGTTTATTCGTGAGGTGATGACAAATGCCACGCTGCCCCTGGCGGAGAATGATGGCGGGTCGATCGCACGGGCGCTGCAAACAGCTTTTACCAGCGTCATCACCGGTCAGAGTTCCTCCGAAGACGCCACCCGCACACTGGTCGATCAGTTTGAATCTAGCTGATTCCGACCTCGGCCAGCGCCGATTTCAAATCATTGAGTTTAATCGGCTTGATGAGATAACCATTCGCCCCGGCGGCAGTGGCTTCGGCCAGCAGCGGCGGGTTATAGGCTGAAATCATGATGACAGGGACTTCCGCTGTATCGGTCTGACTGCGGAGCTTACGGCAAATATCCAGCCCGTTATCATCCGGCAGCATAATATCAAGTAAAATCACTTCGGGGTTTTCGTAAGCCAGCTTATCCCATGTCTGCCGACCGGAATAAGCACCCACGGTTTGGTGTCCAATCAACCCCAGAAACGTACTTAACATCTCTACCGTCAAGGGCTCGTCATCAACTACAAGGATTTTTGCCATCGTCTTCTCACTATTAGGCGGTAAGTGTGCTTATTATAACCCAGGCTGTAGGTTTCTCTCATATAGGCGATGAGTCTTATAGATTTCTGAGCCAAACTTCAGGGCAATGCTTACCATGTTCTCATTCGCTTCCAGAATCCAGCCCGCGTCACAGTGATTTACACGTGGATTGCTGAGTGCGGCTTCCAGAATATGATAATACAGCACAATGTCCACGCCTTTGTTGCGAAATTCAGTTTTGACGCCCATAAGTGGGATGCGTACCCAATCCATCACTGGACGAACTTTCCAGTACCACAGCGCCTTCACCAGCGAGAACACTTCTGGCGTCCCTGGCTGCGCATAGACCGCTTTTAGAACCTGGTTGAAATCCGGCACCGCCATCACAAATCCGGCAGGCTCGTCATTGACATAGGTGAAAAAGGCCAGGTCAGGATCAAAGAATTGGCCCAGGCTTTCTACCAGTCCATCCAACTCGCGCGGGGTCATCGGGACAAAGCCCCAATTTTTATCCCAGGCGGAGTTATACAATTCTTTGAACAGCATGAATTCCTGCTTGAGATTTTTGCGATCAATCGGGCGGATGGTGATGTTGTTGCGCCTCATCGCGCCGCGTGTCAGCCGTCCCAGGCGCTGATCCAGGCTGATCTCTGTCACTGAATCGCGGCTCATGTGAAAGCTGTAGAGATCCATTGACTTGCTAAAACCGGCGTTTTCGACCAGTTTCTGATAATAGGGCATGTTATAAGGCATGAGCAGCACCGGACGTATGAAACCCTCGACCAGCAGGCCGGTATCCTCGTGCGTGGTGAAGGTCTGCGGGCCGCGAATGGCATCATAGCCTCGTTCACGCACCCACTCAGCAGCAGTATCGAGCAGCGCTTGAGCAGCTTCCGGGTCGTCATAAACTTCGAATGCGCCGAACCAGCCGATGTGCTCTCCCCAGTATTCATTGTGACGGTGGTTGATGTAGGCGGCAATCGTCCCGACCAGCTTGTCCTCGCGCCAGGCGTTAAAGAACTGACCCTCGATATATTCCCAGGAAGGATTTTTCTTTTTGTCGAGCAAATCCCGTCGCATCGACAGCAGCGGCGGCGTCCAATTGGGGTCGTCTTTGTAAAGTACCCAGGGGAACTCGAAGAACGCCCGAAAGTCCGACTGATTTTCCACCTTACGCACGCTTACTGCCATCATTTACCTCTCCCTCAACCGGGCTGATTGCCAGGCACAATCTTAACGCCTTACTGGATTGCTGCAATAAATTATCTTGACAGGCCAGGGGGCGTTTGCTATGATGACCAACGTCTTCCACAGTAGCTCAACGGCAGAGCAATCGGCTGTTAACCGATGGGTTCCTGGTTCGAATCCAGGCTGTGGAGCAATCAAAAACGCCTCGTCTCAACCGGGGCGTTTTGCATTCTCCGGCAGCAGCGCCAGCCTGCCGCCTTCAGCCTCCAGCAGGATCGCCTGCTGTCGCATCTCGAAGAAATTATGCTTCAGCCAATTGATGTAAGGGTCGATCAGCGTCGGGTCTGTCGTGGCTTCCATTCGCCATTGCAGATGCGTCCAGAAGTCGTTTTCGTTGAAGCTGGTTAAATCCGGCGCATCCCAGGCCAGTGGTTCACCTGTGTGAATGTTGGTCAGGTGACAGCCGCTGCCATAAACCCGGTAGCGCCACTCGCCCTGCCAGACACCAGCCTGCCAGTGTCGCTGCCGCTGGATGCGCCGCTGCCACACCTCGATGAACGGTTGGATTTCAAACTTGAACAGATGGGTTCCGCACAACTGCAACGCGCTGGGATGCACTTGCAGCATTGCGACCGCGACCAGCGCCTGCCGCCGCAGATAATGCTGCACCAGTCGATGGGTCGCGTCCATTGTGCGGGTATTGACCGGATAATTATGACGGGTGATTGAGTTCATAAATAATCCGTAATCCATCTAATGTAAGTTCGGGCGCGATCAGGTCAATGATGTCGGTGTGCTGTTCGAACACGGGAGCCAGCCCACCGGTCGCAATGACTTTCACAGCTTCCAACTCCATCGCCGCTTTGAGCCGGACGACCATCCCCTCGATCAGGGCGACGTACCCCCAGAAGATGCCGGACTGCATCGCGTGGATGGTGTTCTTGCCGATGGGGTTGGGCGGAGGAGTCAGATCGACTTTGTGCAGGCGGGCCGCACGGCTCACCAGCGCGTCATGTGCCAGCCCAATGCCCGGTGCAATCGCGCCACCTTCGTAAGAACCGTCTTTTGAGACGATATCAAATGTCGTCGCTGTCCCAAAATCAATCACAATTGCCGGGCCGCCATACAGCGCCTTGACCGCTGCCGCATTGACGATGCGATCCGCGCCAGCCTGCCCCGGTTGGTCGATGTCGATCCGAATACCGGTGTTCGTTGTATTGGTCACCACGATGGGTTCGAGTTGAAAATAGCGCTGCGTCAGCTCGACAAAGCCGCTGGTCAGCGGCGGCACCACGCTGCTAATGATCACCCCACGCACATCCTGATAACCCAGATCCGCACTGCTGAGGAAATTGCGCACCAGCACCGCGTACTCATCCGGCATTTTATCGGTCACCGTTCGCGCCCGCCACGAAAGCTGCCACGAGTCGCCCTGCCATAAGCCCATGTGAATATTGGTGTTGCCGATGTCCACGGCAAGCAAACCGGAATATGAAGCGGCTTTTCCCTGAGATTCCATACTCAACCCTCATCCAGCAGGTAGCGTATCAGCAAATGAGTTGTGTGCTCAATCGCTTCGCGGTGGGTGCGCTCGTAAGAATGGGAGCAGTCCACGCCGGGGCCGATCAAGCCCACCCGCGCGTCACCGCCTGCCCGCCAGTAGGCCGTGCCATCCGATGCATAGTACAGGTAAATATCCGTCTTGTAGGGGATTTTATGTGCTGCTGCCAGCCGCCGCAGTTTTTGCACCATCTGGAAATGATAGGGGCCGCCGCCATCCTTCACGCAGATGCTGACCGAGAATTCGTCGGAATTCTGGCCGATGCCGATAGCGCCCATGTCAATCGCCAGCAGTTCGGCCAGTTCATACGGCCAGCCTGCCGAGCCGCCGTGACCCACTTCCTCATAATTGGCGATCAAAAAGGCCACATCCTGCGCAGGCGTGAGATTATTTTCCTTCATTAGTTGGAGCGCACCGTAAATCGCGGCGACTCCCGCCTTGTCATCCAGAAAACGCCCACGAATAAACCCACTGTCGCTGACCTCCACCCGTGGGTCAAGAAAGACAAAATCACCCACCTCAATACCCAACGCACGGGTTTCCTCCGCACTTGAGGTGCGCGCATCCAGCCGGATTTCCATGGTGTCAGCGTTGCGCGGGCTGGTTGCAATCTCACGGTTCACGTGTGAGCTGGGGTTCTCCGGCACGACAGTCCCCCGGTAACGGCGGTTATCGTAGGTGCGCACCGTCACGCCCTCCATCTCGATACCGGGCCACATAATCCCACCGAGGGCGTTCACCATTAACCGGCCACTGCTTTTAATCTCGCGCACCATCAAGCCCAACGTATCGACATGGGCGGTCACGCCGCGTGGTGCGTCATGGCGGCGTCCCTGTAGTGTAAAAATAAGCGCGCCTTTTGGGGTGACGTAAAGATCAGCGCCGGGGATTTCGAGCATGGCGAAGTTCATCGCGACGAAATCCATGGCTTCTGCGTAATAACCTGTCGGGCTGGGTTTATTGAGCAGGTCGACAAGGAAGTTTGTTACCGCGTCCATAGGCAGGTTCAAATCGCTCACTTCAACCTCTTTCGGTTTCTGACCCGATAGCCGTGATCGGTGGTAAAATTAGCACGATATGGCAACAGGCGAAAGTATAACACCCGCGATGCAGAATATACACGTGCGTCAGGCCACCTTAGACGATACAGCAGCGATCAGCCTGCTTTTTCGGTCACGAATTGTCAACTGGCAGCGTCTTGATTCCTCCGGTCATGTGCAGGATGTTCCCTATGAGGCCTTGAGCGTGTATGAGCGCTGGCTGCATGGTGGCCCCTGGATGAGTGTCGAAACTGGCGCGATTCACCTGGGGCATGTGTTGCGACGTGCGGGCAAGCCGCTGGTCGCCGTCTGCGATGATCAGGTGATCGCTTACAGCGAGCTTTACCACAGCATCGAACCGCCGCCATTTGGCGAGAACCTCAATTTGACCCATCCGCTGGTTCATCCAGAACACGAGAACCAGGGCGTGGAAATGGCGATGTTGTTGTATACGGTTGAAGAAGGGCAGAAGCGGAAATGCCAGCGCCTGACCGCCAACCTCGCCTTGCACGAGGACCGCACGCCCTACACGCAGCGCGGCTTCAAGCCGTTAATGACCATTCGCCGCTATCAACTCTCTGCACGGACCGGCCAGGGCTTCTACCGTGTCAGTGATCATCTCAATGACAACCCGGCCCAGATCGAAAACTGGTACATGCCGGTAGGGCGCTTGACCAGCGCCCGCCAGCAGTGGGAAACTTTGTGGCCGCGCACCTGGGATGCGCTGCCGGAGACGCACCAGCAGCAGACCCACCGGTTGGCTTTTATCGCTGCCGGGCAGACCGCACTGCTGTTTGGCGAACAGCAGCTTTATGCGCCGCGCATGGTGACGGTGTACTGCTGGTCGCCCAAGCCGCTGACTGTCCAGCTGTTGACCGCGATCCGCGATTGGGCGCACCAATCCGGTTATCGGACACTGGTGCTGGCCGTGCCGGAACACGAGGTGAAGCTGATGGGGCCGGATATTGAAACCGATCCCTACTATCACGAGGTGTTGACCCTCGATCTATAAGGCTATAATAAAGCATCTGCCCGTCATGCAAAGGCAAGGCCATGCCGCTGTACAACCCCGATCATGTGGAGTACAACATCACGACAGGCCGCATTCAGATCGCGATCGAGGACGGCACGAGTATCCCTGCCTATTGGGCGCATCCCACCATCACCGCCAAATTTCCTGGCATCGCCTTGATTCATGACTGGTGGGGCATCACCGACCACATTCGCCAGGTCGCTAATCAATTCGCGCAGGTCGGGCATTATGTCATCGTGCCGGACTTATTCAATGGCGAAACGGCGCGCAGCTATGAAGAAGCCCTCACTCGCCTGGATGAACTCGGTGATGCGGGTTACAAACTGGTGCATACGGCGCTGAGTGTGCTGGAAAATCATCACCAGTGCAATGGGGATGTGGCCGCAGTGGGCTATGGTATGGGCGGCAGTCTGGCATTCGAAGCCGCCATTATCCGCGAGGATTTGGAAGCGGCAGTGGCTTATGCCGGTTTCCCGCAGCGCTATCTGGGTTATTTTCATCGCTCCAACACACCTATGCTCGCCTTCTATGGGTCGAACGAGCAGTATATCTCGCCAGAAATCATCGAACGGCTGCGCAAGGAACTGGCGACTGCATCTGATTCACTGGCACATGAAGTGGTCATACTGCCGGGTGTGGCCCATGATATGCTGAGCCCGGATGCGGAGGTCACAGCCCAAATGCGCCAGGCATGGCATAAAACACTCGATTTTCTGGACGATTTGTTGGAAGGCCCCAATCGTCCGCCGGAAATGAAAGCCTATTGATGCGTATTTGCGAAGTCAACGAACTGGGACGCGTTGCTTATCAGGAAGCCTGGGACTTGCAGAACCGGCTGGTAAACGAACGCGGCCAGGGCAGTTTATCTGACCAACTGCTGCTGGTGGAGCATCCCCACACCTACACCCTGGGAACCTCCGGTCATGAAGAAAACCTGCTCCTCTCAGAAGCGGAGCGAAAGGCGCGAGGCATTGATGTCTTTCGCATCGACCGGGGCGGCGATATTACCTATCACGGGCCGGGGCAGTTGGTCGGTTATCCCATTATCCAGCTGCCACGTGGCGAAAACGGCGGTCTGCGCGGTTACGTCACCGACTACGTGCGCGGCATCGAGCAGACGATTATCCGTACCCTGGCCGATTTTGATATTCACGGCAAGCCCATCCCCGGCCTGACCGGCGTCTGGGTGGAGACCGAACGCGGTGATGAAAAAGTCTGCGCGATTGGTGTGCGTATCAATGTCAAAGCCGTGACCAAGCATGGTTTCGCCCTCAACATCAATACGGATCTCGCCTACTTTGAGGGCATTATCCCCTGTGGCATCACCGATAAAGGTGTGACCAGTATGGCGCGTTTACTCGGCCATCCGGTTGATGCTGCCGCTGTCTGTGAGCGAGTGGTTGCCCACTTTGGCGACATCTTTGGTTATGAGATGCGCATGAGAAAATCCGCCTGACCCTGGCCTCCAATATAAGAGCCTGATTGATATTCTCAGAAGTCGGCTATCTTCCCCCTATAATTAAAATATAAATTAAGGAGGATACGATGACCGATAAAAAAGGGCCAACTGATCCGAAAACAACCACGCCCCCGCCCGGCACAGAAGAAGATACCAATTGGTTTGATGAGATTGGGCCAGAGGGTGAAGACCCACGCGTGATCGAGGAGAACCTCGAACAATACGGATTTAACCAGATGGACGAAGATGACTTCGAGAGTGACCCGGTAGCACCATCCGACCAACCAGATTGGACCGAGGAAGCCACCTATGGCGGTGAGCGCCCGCTGATGCCGGATGACCCGGCTGCGCCGCTGGAAGATCATCTGCACGAGGTGGATGAAGACGAACTCGAAGAAGAATAATCCAAAGGGGCATAGATCTTATGCCCCTTTGTAACCTCAGAAAAGCTGCTTTCGCCTGCTTCAACCTCTTTACAACCACGTTCTTTTGACAAAATCCCAACAATTCGCCCTTGAGCCTCACGTAACGTGATAGCGTATGCTGCTCGTGGAACAATACGAACACGAGGAGGTGCAATATGATCGCGCAACATCCCGACATGGAAAAAGTGCAACACTACCGCCCGCTGGCAGAGCTGGTCCCGGGTCACTGGCAGACAGATGGGATCGAGACGGAGGATGGCATTCGCCTGCATTACACGCGTACCGGTGGCAATAAATCGCCGCTGCTGCTGCTGCATGGCATTCAGGTTAACGGATTGAGCTGGCTGCGCGTCGCTCAGGCACTGGAAGCTGATTACGACGTCATCATGCCTGACCTGCGCGGACATGGCAAAACAGGTCATGGCGACCAGCCGATGACAGCGCAGCGCATGGTGCAGGATATAATCACCCTGATCGAGACGCTTGAGCTGGAGATGCCGTTGGTGATCGGCCATTCGATGGGCGCAGATATTGCGGGGCGTCTGGCAGCAGCCTATCCCTTATGGGCGGTTATGCTGGTGGACCCTGCGCTGGTCAATTTTGCCGCTGCCATGCTTCCTGCGGACGAACCGCCGCCATGGATGCAAGCAATTGTCGAAACGATGCGGTCGCTCAAAACACTGCCCCATGCCGAGCGCATGCTGACAGGATTGCGTCTGCTGCCACCCGGGATGCCTGCGATGGAAGAGGCGGATTACGTGCCTTTTATCGAGGGCCAGTCCGAATTTGACCCATCCGTCTTTGGGGCGCTGACCAGGCTGGGCTACCTGTTTGAGGAGCCGGAAACCATCGCGCAAATCAACTGCCCGGTGCTGCTGCTCACCGCCCAGTCGATGACACCCGGTGCAGATATGAGCGTGGGACTGGCTGCCTTTAAGGATAACCTGGATAAGGGCCAGCACATCCACTTTGAGGACAGCGGCCACTTCATCCAGTATGACCAGTTCGACCGATTTATCGAAGTCGTCCGGACATTCTTCAATGCCCAATAAATCAAAAGCGGCAGTGTGGATACTCCACCTGCCGCTGTCATGTTAAAGCTATTGCTTGCCGTTATTCTTGAACGGCGACATCGCCGTAAAGCTGTTCCTGCTGATCAGCGCGACGCTTGTACAACCAGGTCAGGGTTGCCAGCCGGTCGCGCGGGCCGTTATCGAAAAGCTGATTGATGCTAAAGCGCCATGTCCAGTTGCCGGATTCCACACCCGGCGTATTCATGCGCGCTTCACTACCCAGACTGAGAATATCCTGCATTGGCGCGACAAAGGTATGCGCTACCGACATCATCCCCAGCCGGATCAGCGTCCAGTTGGCTTCGATGACTTCGCGATCCAGATACTGTGAGATGAATCCCCGTGTGCGATCATCGACTTCACGGTTCCACCAGCCGATGGTCGTATTGTTATCATGGGTGCCGCTGTAGACCACGCTGTTTGGCGAGTGATTATGGGGCAGGAAGGGATTGCGCGGTTCGCTCCATGCAAATTGCAGCACCTTCATTCCCGGCAGGCCGAAATCGACCCGCAGCTTTTCTACCGTTTCGGTAATCACGCCCAGGTCTTCCGCGATAATCGGCAGCTCGCCCAGTTCGCGCTGGATCACAGTGAAAAAGTCCGCGCCAGGGCCATCCACCCACGTGCCTTTGATGGCCGTTTCTTCCTCTGCCGGGATCTCCCAATAGGCATCAAACCCGCGAAAATGGTCAATGCGGACAATATCTACCGTGTGCAGCGTCGCGCTCAGGCGAGCCAGCCACCAGTCGTAACCACTTTCCTTCATCACATCCCAGCGATAAAGTGGGTTGCCCCAACGCTGACCGGTCGCGCTGAAATAATCCGGCGGTACGCCCGCCACCACGGTCGGATAACCCTGTTCATCGAGGTAGAAGCGTTCGCGGTTGGCCCACACATCCGCGCTGTCATGCGCGACGAAAATCGGAATATCACCGATAAAGCGGATATTCCGTTCGGCAGCATAGGCTTTCAAATCCATCCAGTGGCTGTAAAAGACCCACTGCCGGAAGCGCTTTTCATCAATCTCCTGCTTCAACCGGGTGCGCGCGGCGACCAGTGCGTCCGGGTCGCGCAGTGCCTCGCCCGCCGGCCACTCCACCCAGGGACGACCTCCGTTCTCGTCTTTGAGCGCAGCGAACAGGGCGAACGACTCCAGCCATGCTTCTTCCTGCTGGCACCAGTTGGAAAAGGCGGCTCGCTGTTCGGGTGCGTCGTGGTCACGAAAACGCTGGTAGGCCAGTTGCAGTTTCTGGTCATGATAGGGGATGATCCAGCCGTAATCCACATGGTCGGTTGGAAACGCCGGTACATCCGCCAGATCGTCATTGGTCAGCCAGCCCGCGCCAACCAGCTTATCCAGGCTGATGAGATTGGGATTCCCGGCAAACGCCGAGAGTGTCTGGTAAGGCGAGTCGCCATAACTGGTGGGGCCAAGTGGGAGAATCTGCCACACAGTCTGCCCGGCTGCCTCCAGCCAATCGACAAAGCGATAAGCAAATTCGCCCAGGTCGCCGATCCCGTATCGCCCGGGCAGGGAGGTAGGATGCAGGAGTACACCGCTGGAACGCACAAAGATATTCTGTTGGTCTGCCATAGGTTATCCGGTTTCTGAACTGAACAATAAGCCGTATTGTACCAAAGACAGCTTAACAGACCATGATTGTCAGCAGATCAACCGTTGGCACGGATGCGAGTCGGCTTGATGCGCGCGATGATGCCGGTATCATCGCGATTTTCCTCTGGCTCAAAGTTGCCATAATACGGCTGTCGCGTGTACAGCATCGAGAGTTCGTCCCACCATTCAGACGGTGGATCGGGCCTGAACTCCACCACCTCACCGCGCACTTCGAGATAGCGATACGGATTCTGTGGATCAATCGCCGTAAACGTGACATGCGGATTGGCGCGCAAGTTTTCGTACTTCTGGCTTTCCTTGCCGATGCCGACCAGCCAGTAGCCGTTGTCGTACCGACGCCAGACCACGGTCGCATGGGGAGTGCCATCCGGCATGAGCGTAACCATCGTCACACAGATGGGGCCTTCCATCAAATCACGGAAGGACTCGGGGGGTTGGGGCAGCATAAAACGTTCTCCTAGGTAAATTTCTGTAAATAATATTTATCGAAACAGAGAGGCGCAGCCTGTGCGCCCCTCTGTGAATGACTTATTTAGCTTGAACTTCGTCCGGCTCGACATGGCCGTTGCTCGCGACCGGCGGCAGCGCTGGTTCTTTTTTGCCCTGGTCCAACTGCTGTTGCAGCAGCATACCCAGCAGGGCATCGACCACGCTGCCATTATTATCACCCCCGACCATGATTTCGGGAATGATGCGCACGGCATTCTGGCCGACGATTTGCATCAACTGCACCGCCGTATACCCATCAGAACCCATCGCTTCCGCACCAGCACGGTAGGCTTCGGCCTGGGCCTCACCACGCGCACGGATGGATTCCGCTTCACCCTGCGCTTTCAGCCGGATCGCCTCGGCTTCACCAGTCGCCTGCTGCACTTCCGCCTGCGCTTTCAGCTCCGCGATGTTGACGTTCTTTTCCGCCCGCACCATATCCTGCTGAATATCGGCCTGTGCGGTTTCGCGGACCAGAAGCTGGCGCTGCTGCTGCGCTTCCTGCTGCACCTGATAGGTCTTGCGCTGCTCCTCCGCGATCTTACGGTCGGTCAGCGTCGTCATCAGCTCCGCCGGGGGATTGATGTCACCAATCAGCGTATCAATCGCCTCGACATCGTAGTTGCGCAGCGCTCTTGCGATATGCTGCGCGGCTTCCTGCTGGCGCTCACTACGAGCGATCAGGAAATCGAGCACAGTATAGGTCTGCGCCGCGTTGCGGAAGTAGTTGCCGACAATCGGCTGCAAGACATGATCGACCAGATTCTGCACTGATCCCACACGTGAAATCACCTTCGGCGCTTCCAGCGCCCCGATGTGGATGATCTGCGATACATCCAGGTTGAAGGCGAACCCGTCGCTGGAACGCACGGTGATTGACGACAGGTTATTGTCATAATGGTGCGCCTCGATGCGCGTTGCCCAGTTAAGCACAATGTTGGTCGTCGGCACCAGTTCCACCCGCATCACTCGCGTGTTGATCGGGTGCTTGCCAGGATAGAGTGGGGTGGCCCATACACCTTTGTGACCTACATTCACCAGGTCACCGTGTTTGAACTCCAGCCCGCTGATGTCCTCATGCGCCTTGCCAATGTAGGAAATCACGACACCCACATAGCCAATCGGGATCGCTGTCATGGGAACCTGCTCGACCTGCACAAACCAGGGGTTGAGGTTCCATGAGCCGGAGAGCAGCACCTGCTCCTGCAAGCCGCGCTTGCCGCCATTGTTCAGAAACGCCTGGGCGTTCTGGAAATTGTCATGACCGGGTAGATAGAGTCCGGCAATTTCACCTTCATCCAGCGCCGCACCGTCCAGCGTCGTCACGATGCCGACCATATCCGGTTCCACTGTATAGACGCGCAGTTGCGCCGGGGCCATCTCGTGTTCCGAAGCATTGTGCGCGGTGATGACCGTGAACAGCGCCATGTTGATGCGGTAAGTACCCGCCGTAAGGATGCCAAGCTGGCGGCCTTTTTCGCCTCCATTGAGCAGGAACTTGCGTGCATCCTGAAAATTATCGCATTCCACAATTCGCCCCAGGATATTCTCTGCCGGGGTTGGAGTGCCTGCCGCTGCCACCACCAGGCCGATTTCGCCTTGTGGGATCACCGTCACTGGCACTTTTTGCACATTGTACATCCACGGCCAGTACCCAAAGTACCAGCCCGGTGCGAGTGTGTCAGCCTGATAACCGGGTTCACCATTGAGCGCGATCAATTGACCCGCAGGTGTGGATTGACTCCCCTGGGTCGAGAATTTCTTGACCACCACGCCCACCTGCCGCTCACCGATGATGACCAGCCCCAATGTGATGCTGGGCAAAGTCACCAAAAAAACAATCGCCAGAACGGCGACCACTGCAAAAACGATAAGATCAAACATTTCCCTACCGCCTCTCGGGTATCTAAAGTGCACCCGACTCGAACGACAATATCCATATTACGCCCGAAAATGGCAAAAAAGTCCCCAAGAGATTGGGGACGGGTAGGGTATTTACGTTTTTCACAAATCGGGGCTTAGGTCATCGCGATGTCGCTAATGAGGGTTCAACAGACTCTTCACCTGCGCGACTACTTCCCCACGCGGAGCGGTCACTTCTTCGCCATCGCTCAGGCGTCGAAATTTCACCACCCCCTGCTTGATCTCTTCGCTGCCCAGGATCGCCACCAGTGGGATACCTTTTTTGTCGGCATACTGGAACTGTTTGCCCAGGTTGCGATCTTCCAGATACTGCTCGGTTTTCATGCCGCCAGCGCGCAGTTCCGCCGTCAGGCGAGTCGCTTCGCGCCGTGTATCGTCGCCGAACACCGTCACCAGCACCTGCACCACCGTACCGCCAAATGCCGCTGGATACAGATCAAGTTCGCTCATCAGGTCGATAATGCGCTCGATGCCGAGTGAGGTGCCGGTCGTCGGCAGGCTTTCTTTGCGGAACAGCCCCACCAGATCATCATAACGCCCGCCGCCGGTCACACTGCCCAGATTCGGCTCGGTGATGACCGTCTCGAAGATAGGGCCGGTGTAATAACCCAGGCCGCGCACCATCGTGAAGTCGAACTCGTAATCTTCCGGCGAGATATAGGCATCATCCAGATACTGTGCCAGCTCACGCAGTTCGCGGATGCCTTCTGCCGCCGCCGGGATCTGGCCCATCACATTTTGCAGATAATCCAGGTTTTCCAGCCCCGGCTGCCGGGATTGAATCAGGTCCATCATCCGTGTCACGGCTTCGCCATCAACATCCCGCTCGACCAGTTCTTTGCGCACACCATCCGCGCCGATCTTGTCGAATTTATCGACGCTGCGGTACAAGTCGCCCAACTGGGCATCTGGCACACCGGAATACTGGCCCATACCGGTCAGCAGCTTGCGATTATTGATCTTCACCGTGAACTGTTTGAATCCCAACCGCTTGAGCGCGGTCACAACCACCCCCAGGATTTCCGCGTCAGCGCTCATGCTGGCGATGCCCACAATATCCGCGTCGCACTGGTAAAACTCACGGTAGCGCCCGCGTTGAGGTCGCTCCGCCCGCCACACAGGCGAAAGCTGGTAGCGCTTGAACGGCAGCGTGATCTCATTCTGATACTGCGCCACCACCCGCGCCAGCGGCACGGTCAGATCATAACGCAGCGCCAGTTCTTCCTTGCCGCCGGGATGCTGAGCCTGAAAGATGAGTTTCTCGGCATCTTCGCCATATTTGCCCATCAGCGTTTCGTTCAATTCCAGCACCGGGGTTTGCAGCGGCTCGAAGCCATAAGTGTGGAATACGCCACGCACAATGTCAAAGACATATTCACGCCGCAGCATCTCCTGCGGTAGAAAGTCGCGCATGCCTTTGGGTAAGCGGGGCTGGATTTTGACTTTGCTCACGGCTGGTTTTCTCCTCATCCTCAGCAGGCAATAAAAAAGCGCAGACCAACGTCTGCGCTCTCGGCTTTCAAATCGAGTCGTTGGTCAACAGGGATATGCGTTTCCGTGATGGTGATGGCAAATCATGGCTGTTCCAACGTGGTTTTTTGATATGGCGGTAGTATAGAACATCAATCGCCGCTTTGCAACTCCCGCGCGGCCAGGGCCTGCCGCTGCACGTCACGGATCTGGTCGTAGTGTCCGACCTCGTGTTGCAGCCCGAATAGGAAGGCAGCTGTGGCATTTATCGGGCCGACGCGCTCCACAAAGCGCGGTGAAAGCTCGCGGAAAATATCGAGGGCGGGTTTATCCGGCCAGGTATCGAGATACCCCAGGCGGATACGGCGGCTTTCTTCCAGGCGCTGCACACAGCCCGCCTTGGTAGTGATCTCACGCCACGGGGTTTCATAACGCAGGCGTGGCTCTGCCGGGTAAACGATCCCCCGTGCCAGGATTGAGCTGTACGTCGCCCATTCCTCGCTGCTGGCCGTCGCATGGACGATCAGGTGTGCCATGTTCCAGCCGATATGCTCCTCACCCTCAGCGGCATAAGGGTCGTGTGCCTCCGGGTCTTCAGGATCAAAAACGACATCCGCATCGTTCATGTCACGAATAATATCTAGCAGCAGATCAACACTGTCATTGGTGGCCGCACGCAGGTCATCGATATTGAACTGCTGAGAATATTCGAAAAGTTTCATCGCGCCACTTTTGACCGGCGCAAAATCAATTGCCACGAGGTCTACTCCCATGTTTGTCTTGTCCATAAAACGTACCCTCTTGAAGCCCTGAAGTGGACAATACTTACGAATGTGGCGCAAACCTTAACATAACCCGTTCCAAATGGATAAATGTACCGCGATTCGCTTGATGATTCTTTTCCCGTGAACCAGCTATTTCTCGGTTACACTGAGGTGTAAGGGTTTTGTAGCAAAGGGACAATATCCTGAAATGGCTGCGGCGGCTACCTGCAAATGGACTTGATTTTCCGCGATCTACCGCTCGAAAAGACTAGCCAGTAGAGGAAGTCTTCTTTCTTGTAGGGTCGAACAGTCATATGGAGTTTACGCATCACGATATTATTTTAAAATAGGGACATATGACCGGACATATGTCCACCCTATCCTCTGCATTCGGGTGTACCATAGAACATACAATCGGTGTGTAATTCGTAGTGGCGACTCATGAGTCGCCACGACCATAGATCGCAGTCTTCCTTTAGAAATGCGTCGCTCAGGGTGGATCGTGTACCACAGCAAGGGTAAAGAATCGCACAGGCGATACAAGTCTTTTGACTCATGACGCGTTGTTTTTCCCGCCGGAATCACCCTGCGGCGGCAGCAACACCCTGGTTTACTGCCGCCGGCCCCCCCTCTGCCGCCGCCGCCGCAAGTTGGTCTTTGACGACGCGGGTGGTACACTACAGGGCATGTGGGGTGAGGGTCAGAAAACGCACCCCTCACACAATAAATTGAGCCTTATTCTTTGATGACTAAGGGACTGTTCCATGCTCACACCCGTTGAACAAATGTTGTTTATCCTGCTGGCGCTGTTCTCGCTGGGAGCGGCCTACAGCGGCTTTTACGAAATCTACGCCATCATCAATCGCGGCGAGGGCAAGCTGCACTGGAACAAGCTGCCCGCCCGCGTGTGGAACGCGCTGGTCATCTACGTTACCCAGCGCACCACCATGAAAACCCGCCGCCTTTCCAGCCTGTTTCACCTGGGCATCGTCTGGGGCTTCACCTTTTATTTTCTGGTGAATGTGGGCGATGTGCTTGAGGGTTTTCTGAATGATTACATTTTTCTGGAAGATACCGGCCTGATTTTTGATCTCTACCGTCTCGCGGCGGATGTGCTCAGTGTTGCCGTGCTTGTCGGCGTGGTTTATTTCATCGTCCGGCGCTTGTGGCTGCCCAATCGCAAACAGTTGCAGTATCACGAGAATGTGCTGCTGCATCCAAAAGTGCGCGAGGGGGCCATTCTCAACGACTCGATGATCGTCGCCATTTTCATCCTCATCCATGTCGGCACGCGCTTCCTGGGTGAATCGGTGAACATCGCGGCCAATGGGGTCGATGTGTTCATGCCCTTTGCGTCGCTGCTTTCACCACTGTATGCC
This sequence comes from Anaerolineae bacterium, assembly GCA_019912985.1. Taxonomy (GTDB): domain Bacteria; phylum Chloroflexota; class Anaerolineae; order Aggregatilineales; family Phototrophicaceae; genus JAIOHN01. Next base: position 17,207 of record JAIOHN010000052.1, read on the forward strand.
GGTGCCAGCCCCGATGCGCTGCTGCTGCTGGAGCATGTGTACTGGTGGGTCGCACTTGGGGCAATTCTGCTGTTCATGCCTTATTTTCCCTACACCAAACACGCGCACCTCTTCATGGCTCCCCTCAATTTTCTCACCCGGCCAGAGCGGACATCACTGGGCGAGATGGAGCCGCTGGATTTCGAAGACGAGGAAAAAGAGCAGTTCGGTGTGGCCCGGCTGGAAGACCTGACCAAAACGCAGATTTTTGATGGCTTCGCCTGCATTATGTGCAACCGCTGCCAGGATGTTTGTCCGGCTTATGTCACCGGCAAAGAACTGTCCCCCTCCGCGTTGGAGGTCAACAAGCGCTACATGATGAAGGACC
>JAIOHN010000483.1 GCA_019912985.1 Anaerolineae bacterium
TGGCGATGAACCAGTGCAGATATAGACTTCATCGGTTTTGAGGTCGTCCAGCGCTTCCAGCATCAGCCCGAACGACTTCCTCAGGATCGGGTTGCGGTCACTGCTGCCGCGCTCCTCGAAGGCATCAGCTTCCAGCACCGGCATCGCCCGCCCGACCATCATCATCTCGCGGGTCAGCGGCTGAATCTGCGGCGGTAAAAACTGGCGCTGCAAACCGAGCTTATCCATCACATCGCCGACCACCGCCGTAAATAGTTCAGTGCGGGCGATTTGAAATAATTCCTGATCGTCTTTCCAGAGTGCAGTCATGTAAGAATCCTTTTGAAAACAGGTTATGGAGGATATTCTACCCGCTCTCGCCAGGGGGTGTAGCGAAATGGTATGCGGCATGATCTCAGGGAGCGATACCGGGAGGTATCCGCCGCCCTGCTGTACCTACTATTCAGACGGTGGCGTTTCTTCGGGGGTCACTCGCCGCGCCATCACCAGCACCTGCCCCTCAAAGGCATTGATATTGGCCTGCCCAAGCAGATTATCCACCGTGATATATACCCACAGGCCAATGAGGATAAACAGCGCCAGCTCGATCACCGTCAGGCTGATGATTCCGGTGCCAACAAAGACCCACGACGGCGGGTTGAGTTTGATGCTGCCGAACAGCGACATGAAAATTGTCAGGCCGAGCAGGATATGCACGGAAAAGATTTTGTACCAGGGGTGAAAACGCCGCTTGCGGATCAACACACCGGAGACAATCACGCTGATAATGGCAAAGACCGCGCCGCCCGCATGAAAGGCCGTGTTAAACGGGTGATTGACCTCATCCACACGGATAAATCCCACAGAAAGCAGGCCCAAAACCAGGACGGCATACAACGCCCTGGCGACCCACATCCAGCCATCGGCGCTCAGCAGGCGCACCTCGCCATCGTCAACCATCTTGCGGATAATGCTGTCGACATCGAACCACAGCACCACCAGCGTCAGCGACCCGCTGAGCAGCGTGCCGGTGAACAGTGATGCCGACGGGTTGAACTGGCCCGCGTTGCTCACCGCCACCTGCCACCACTGGCGTTCGAGTGTGGGCGGTGCCAGCGCAAAACTGGTCGCAAAACCGGCGGCATAGGTAAACAAGCCCAGCAGCAGCACATCGCGGGTGCTCACCGCCAGCGCGCCATAAGTCGCCGCCAACGTCATCGTGGCGGTAAAGGCGATAATCACCAGCGCTGCACGAAACCAGCCCATGGTCATATCTTTGAAGACCAGCGACAGACCTAACCAGACGATCGAGGTGACGACATAGGTGCCAAAGAGGGTGGCCACCGTATAAAGCACACGGTTGAACCAGAACTGCCAGCGCGGCATCTGCTCAAAATCTTCGCGCTGCGCCTCCTGTCCGTTGAGGCTATAGCGCGTAGGAAGCTGCTTGCGATAGGCGAACCAGACCGCGAACAAGACCGAAATGAGGGTACACAGCCGTGCCATCCCGGCGACATTGCCCTGACCATCGCTGGAAATCACCGACGCACCGATGTCCTTGGCGGCACCCAGTAAGCGGGTGGATTGAGTGATGATCTCGCAGCTCCAGGCGCAGACCGGGTACTGCATCGCGCCTTCGGTGCGCCATTCCAGGAACGATTCGTAGAACTGGTATGTTTCCGGCAGGCGGCGGATGTTAAGGAGATTCAATGCGGAAACTACAATCAGCGCCAGAATCACCCCTGCTGTCGCGGCCACTGAGTAGTAAAGCGCTGTCTGGAAGCGCAGCCGCAGAAATTCATAACGTTGGGCAAGCTGTTCTTCCAGCAGCGCCTGAACATCAGGGACCTCGGCGGCCTGTGCTGCTTCCTCGGATACCACCGCCACCAATCGCACGTTTGTTTTCTGGGGTTTGTTTGTCATCCGCCCACCATTACCAATAGGTGATCAGTTCATCCACACGATTTGATAATCAACCAACAACCTAGTCTTCGTTCACCGGCCAAAAGTCATCGACGCGATAAGCCTCCTCAGCACCCGGCCAGGGCGGCATCGTGGTAATCAACACGCAAAGCGGTGTGGTACCCGTGTTCCGAAATTGAAAATGCGTCCCGGTGGGGATGGTCAAGCTTATTCCAGGGCGAAGCTCGACTGTGGTTTGCACATCCCCATGACGTCGCCACATTTCGCCTGTGCCTTCTAAACAATACCATAGTTCTTCAACGGTTTTGTGTGCCACAGCCCACGACACGGTTCCGGGTTCCAGTGTGCAATGGACTAATCCCCCTCTATCCAGGGTTGGCAGCAGCCGAATATAAGATTGATCCGGTGCGACACGGTCATGTTTTTCTGGCAGCGCTTTCGTTTCAAAATCCATCCGAATTTCTCCATAAAAGTGGTCGATGTAGGTGTGCGAAGTCGCTAAACATATTATATGCGGTCTGCATGGTATCCAAATGCATGACGCGTATGAATGTATAAAAATAGCGGTAGCAGCGGCTATGACCGCCTGTACAGCTTAAAAGTCACTATTTCCCAATCGAAAATATTTTCTATACAATAGGGTAGCAAAGCATCAAGAGAGGACTGACCATGCCTGTTTATATCGCGCTGCTGCGCGCCGTGAATGTCGGCAAGCGAAAAATGCTGATGCAAGACCTGCGCGACCTGTTGGAAGCTCAGGGATTCGAAGCGGTACAGACCCTGTTACAGAGCGGCAACGCCGTTTTTATAAGCGATCAGACCGACCGCAAGCAGCTTATTCAGCAGATTGAGAGCGCTATCGAGGCGCAGTTCGGCTACTATTCCGAGGTGATCCTACGCAGCACCGATGAGATACGGGCGGTGATTGAAAACAACCCGTTTGCTGCTGACCGTGAGTTAGATCCCCGTAAGCTGCTGGTGATGTATCTCACCGGCAAGCCAGACGCGGATGCCATCCAGACCCTGATGGACGCGCACGACGGCCCTGAAGAACTGCATGTCGTCGGCCACGAACTCTACATCTATTTCCCGGATGGCATGGGACGCTCCAAGCTTTCCACTGCTTTCACCGAGAAGAAAATCAAGACCGCCGGAACAGGCCGCAACTGGAAAACCACGCTTAAGCTGCTGGAACTGGCCGAAAGTATCAGATAAAGGAGTTCTTATGTCAAAAGTCGTTGTACGTTATATTGTGGATGATGTAGATGCGGCGATTGAGTTTTATACCCAGTCTCTTGGTTTTGAGGTAGATATGCACCCCGCGCCAGGGTTCGCCGCAATTTCACGAGGCGCTTTGCAACTGTACCTCAACCAACCTGGTGCGGGTGGTGCCGGGGCTGCAATGCCGGATGGACAGCAGCCTGCCCCGGGTGGCTGGAACCGTATTCAGATCGAGGTTGAGGATTTAGAAACAGTCGTTGAGAAACTGAAAGTAACCGGGGCGCGTTTTCGCAATGCGATTGTGACCGGCAATGGTGGTCAGCAAATCCTGCTGGAAGACCCGGCAGGAAACCCGATTGAGCTTTTTGAGCCGAGAGCATAGGAAAAAAACATGGAACAGTTCTTTGCGGATTATCTGGAACGACTGAATACACTGAGCGACAACTTCGTGGCGACCTTTGAGGATTTGCCCGACGAAGCGCTGGATTGGGTGCCTGGCGAGGACATGAATTCGTTCTGCGTGCTGGTGGTGCATACGACCGGCTCGGCCCGCTATTGGATCGGCGATGCCGCGCTGGGTGAGTCATCCAACCGCCATCGCGATTCCGAATTCCAGGCGCACGGGCTGAGTCATGCCGACCTCAAAGCTCGTTTTAGCGCGCTGGAAGTCTACGCGCAAGATGGGCTGGCCCGCCTCACCCTGGCAGACCTGGGAACCACCCGCTCGATCACCAGTCCTTATGGTGAAAACCGAGAAGTCGTCGCCAGTTGGGCGCTGCTCCATGCGCTGGAACATACTGCCCTGCACCTGGGCCACGCTCAGATCACCCGCCAATTGTGGGAGCAGCGTTAGCGCACACAAAACCAAAATTTAGATAGCAGGATTTGAGAACTTATGGATCAGGGTAGTATTCCTAAGCTGAGCTGGAGAGATCATGTGCGGCTGCGACCAAAGATGTATTTTGGTGGGGTTGATCGCCGTGGCATCCATGAAATGATACTCAGGATACTCGAAAATTCGGTTGCTCAGGCTTTGCGAGGAACATGCGATGAGATCAGTTTGACTCTGGTGGATGATGTCACCATCACGATAGCCGATAATGGCCCTGGTATCCCAACCCAGGTTTATAAGGACACTGGTAAAACGGTCCTCGAACTGGTGCTTTCAGAAGGTGGGGGGAAGTCCTTCAACGAGGAAACAGGTTGGTTTTCCGGAGGTATGTTTGGAGCAGGAATCGCTTCCGTAAACGCGGTCGCTTCACGGATGGAAGTTGAAGTCAAACGGGATGGCTCCGTTTGGCTTCAATCCTACACGGCTGGTCTGCCGGACAACCCTATGCAGGTCATCCGGAAGATGAGAGACGGTGAAAAAACAGGCACACGCATAACTTTTTCGCCGGACTTTGATATTTTTGATCTCAATGCTTTTCATTTGGGTTTTCTGACGCACCGCCTACAGGAGCTGTCTTATCTAATCCCCCAGGTGACGTTTTCGCTGCGCTATCCTGCTGCCGGTGGCACGACGACAGAGACCGTTTTTCGTACAGAGCACGGTATTCTGGACTGGCTGACCGTTCTGAACCGAGATAAAAAGCCTCTCCATGCTCCGCTAGCAATCACATTCACGGAAGAAATACCAAGTAGGTCTGGACACACACCGCCAACATTGATCCACGCTGATATTGTTGTCCAATATACGGATGACCGGGCATTTTTCCCGCTCAGTTATGCCAGCACCATTGAAACTTCGGCTGGCGGCACGCACGTGGATGGTGTCCTTGACGCTCTGATGCTGTGGGTCAACACAAACGTGAGTAGACAAGGTGACTTTGAAACCAACATACATTCGATGACCCTTCGGGAGATTGCAAATGGCCTGACGCTCATCGTAAGTGTGCATCATCCAGCCCCCCAGTTTGAAAGCTCGCATTTCCTTCACCTTCTTAACCCTGAAGTTAGGGAGGTGATTTATAAAGCCATGACTGCCCAACTCGAACAGCTGATTGAACAGGACAGTGATACAGCTCAGGCGATTATTGCCAGGTGTACTCAAAATCACACTGAGAATCGTCAACGATTCGAATAGCGGCGACGCAAATAAACACAAAACCGATCTCTACAAGAAAATCGGTTTTGCCAAGTCTCGACTTAATACACCCTGCTTAAATATAAAACACCCGGTCGGCCAGCGGTGTGCGAATGCCAGGATGCGCTTCCAGCACCGCTTCGTCAATATCGAAGCCCAGGCCGGGGCGGTCTGGCAAGATGAAGAAGCCGTTCTCGATGGGCAGCGGGTGTGACAGGCAGCCATCACGCCACGGCACATCCTTGAACATGAACTCCTGCCGGAAGAAATTCGGCACAGTCGCCATGACATGCGCCGCCGCGATGGTGCTGATCGGCCCGTTGGGGTTGTGCGGCGCAACCGGCACGTTATAAACCTCGGCCAGATTGGCAATTTTGCGCATCTCGCTGATGCCACCGCAGCGCGTAATGTCTGGCATGAGGATGTCCGCCGCCTGCCGCTGGAGGATGGTCTGCGCCATGTAGCGGCTGTGCAGCCGTTCGCCCACACACACCGGCAGCGTAATCTGGCGGCGAATGTCCGCGATGGCATCGGGATACTCAGGCAGCGCGGGTTCCTCATACCACATGCAGTTGAAGTTCAGCCGCGCCAACCGGTGCGCCATCTCGACCGCTGTCGGCCCGTTGAGGAAAGCATGCGTCTCGATGGCAATCGCCACATCCGGCCCCACGGCTTCCGCCACCCCTGCGACCAGATCAACCGCAAGCTGTTTTTGAGGCTCGGTCAGGCCGTTGTTGTCGCTCAAATCCTCGCCATACCAGTAATGCACGTGGGCGAAGGGATCGAACTTGAGCGCGGTGAAACCTGCGGCCAGCACTTCCTGCGCCTGCCTGGCGTAATCCACCGCCACGTGACCACCGTCGATAAACCAGTAATTGGCGTAAAGCTGGATGCGCTGGCGGTAAGCGCCACCCAGCAGCTCATAAACCGGTGCGCCCAGCACTTTGCCTTTAATATCCCACAGCGCAATGTCGATGGCACTGATGGCCGAGAGCAGCGGACCCGCCTGCCCCAACCAGTTCATGTCGCGGTACAGCTTGGTCCACAGAAAGTCGATGCGTCGCGCATCATGGCCGATCAAAAACTGGCCGACATGCTGGCAGGCCGCCTCGATCAACGGGGATCCGGGCCAGTTGGTCGCCTCACCCCAGCCGTGAATGCCTGCGTCGGTTTCGACCTTGACCAGCGTCCAGTTGTATTTGATGCCTTCGACAAAAAATGTTTTGACAGCGGTGATTTTCATGAAAGCCTCGTCGATATGAAAAGGACGTCATTGAGACGTCCTTTGATTATTTTTACTACTCGTTGTAGACCATCGGCAAATACAGGTCAATCAGATAATAGGGGTAACCGATCTCGCGCAGGTTATTGACGCAATCCTCATACAGCGCGCCCTGCTCCTGCCAGAACGGGACCCGTTTGATCAGGGTTTCCACCCGTTCACGCGGCGTGATGATCCAGGTATCGGGCGGGACAAAGCCAAAGGTGATGACCGGCATCTCATCAAACAGCTTGCGATTTTTGAGATATGGTGCAACCAGCACCACGTTGTCCGCGCCGCGCTCACGCAGATACTGCGCCACGAAGCGTGCCGTACCGCCCAGGTCCACCAGGTCTTCGATCACGGCGACCGATTTGCCTTCGACATCGACCGTTACGTCCTGCACGATGCGCGGCGAATCCAGCGGCTGGCCCGGCCCTGCGTAATATTGTACGCCCATCGTGCCGAACTCAACTGGCGGCAGCAGCGGGTCAGGGTTCCATGCCAGGTGATCGTGCAGCAGCACCCCCGGCAGCAGGCCGCCCATGGTGACCATCACCGCTTTGGTGATCTGCGCCTCGGCGTGATCAACCTGGTAAGCGTGAATCTGGCGCGCGAGATCGGCCACCATCAACGCTTCCACCTGATCGGGAATATAGAGAAATTTCAGCGGATCATCAGGGAT
>JAIOHN010000484.1 GCA_019912985.1 Anaerolineae bacterium
ATACAGTCGGCTCGAAGCTAAGACTTTGCTTATAATTCTTTATCTAAATACCGAAGGCGCATGGCGTTGTAGATGCGGTTGACCACACGCAGCACGGCATCGGGATCGTGACTGCCGGGTGTGCCGCCTTCCTCAATAAACGCGTTTCGTAAAATTCGTCCCCAGTTCCCGGTGCTCCTTAACTTCGAGTCGGAGATGTACTGCTCTACAGTCTGTGCGGAAAAGCCGCTGGGCGGTTCCAGCATCCGAGTCAGACTTGTGTAGACATCATCAATATCGCGGGGGAGAATTTCGCGGATGCCGATCAGCGCTTTGTGCATATACTTACGCTTCATCTCGTAGAAATCGACCAGCGACATAGTGGTGCCTGCCGCTGTGGTGAGTGTAATGTCGGTACACTCGCGATCCGAAGCATCCTGTAGCTCGGCAAATTTCTGAGGCTCCAGCGGCCCTAGAATCGCCCAGAGTTCTTGATCCTCATACATTGGCTCCAGGTCGCAGCCGTGTTTGCGGAAGTAATTCTCGATGAGGGCGTGCGTGAACTCGAAATCGGTCAGCACCGCTGCCATCCGTGAGACGCTGATGTTGGTGGGCATACCCGTGCTTTCAACCGTACAGACACGTTTGCTCATCCGCAGGTCAGGGCGCACACGGCCAATCGGATTGTGCATAGCTGAAATCGGCTCGCCAGGTGTTTCGCCATTGTAGAGCAGCGCTCGGGCGGTCGCATTGACTCGCTCGGATTTCAGCAGTGCCGCATAATTTTCCATGTCTGCCGCAGAAAAATGTGGATTTAAAGGCAGATCAATATACCGTCCGGTCACGGTGGTACGACGCAGATACTCGCGTACACACAGCAGTTCAGGGTCGCAGGTGCCATTGACGAAGGGGCCACCTTTCAGCACAGCTGCATTTGCGATTGCCGTCGCACTGTGGAGCATGGTGTAAAACGTCAGCAACCCTAATGCTTCTGAGCGTCCGGCCAGATCAAGATGGATATGGCAGCCCTGATTGCGAAACATCTGCACATAGTGCGAAGGTTGTTCGACATGATAGCGTGCCTGGGCAGCGGCCAGGCGTTCTTTATACTCCGGGAAATGGCCGTTCACTTCCAGCATAAGGTCAACGGCGGTCTGTACCTTTGGTTCTTCACTCATCTTGAAATCGGAGAGGGTCGGATAGGCCGACATAATCGTGGTATGCAGACCCGTTTCCTCGCTGGCTATTGCCAATGCGCTCATGATGCCTTTGAGAGCTGTACGTGTTTTCTGGTAGCCGATGCCAGGGGCAATATGCGCTTCCACCTGATACTGGCAGGCTTCACGGTCTAGCTTGGGATAGACACCGAGACGCTGGGCATGTTGATGATAAAGCCGGATGTAATTTTGCATCTCCGCTTCATTGGGGGAGCCGCCATCTTTGAACACCAGACCCAATTCAATTTCTGCACCCATCGCGCGCATGTGTTCGGTATGGTCGTCCGTATCACCGATATTGGTATGATTAACCGCCGGATTCAGATTGTACGGCTCGATACACTTCAAGAGCGGTTTGCCACTGCGATAGCGCTTGCTGACATAGCTGCCCAGGATGTACTGTCGATTGTTGACGTTAGCCAGCAGGACGTTAGCGGAGTCTGTGTCATTTGGATCGTAATAGGCCGTGACAGGCACCCCGAGAATGTCCGAAAATGTTTCTAGTGGTAGTGAATTCGCGTGACCATTTTCTGCCAGCTTATCCAGCTCATTGTAAAAGGTGCGCTTCTGCTGTTCGATCGTATCCCAGCGGACATCCTGACTGTAGGCAATCAGTTCCTCGTTAGATGGCAGGGGGGTGTCCATGCTTTGCTCCCAGGCAGACAAATTTCTTGATAAGCGCTTCAATTGTCCACGATTGCGGGAGTGTTTACAAGTTGTAAACCTGTTGAACGATCTACGTGCAAAATGCACAAAATCAAGCATCGGATTATCGGAAATCACGTTCAATATCGTTGGTAGTGAGGCATTCGAATAGGGTTGTCACAGACTATTGATTATGGAGGTGTCGGTCACCTGCTGGAAAATAATTTCATTTCGGACTATATTTATTCCAGCTATGAGTCGGTTTATAGCTTTGACCAGCGCGCCTTATGGAGTAATGCCGCATGACTACGATCTGGCCTCTGCCGATTATCGAGTTTCGCAGATTAAATACGATTAGTGAATCGCGACCGGCGGCACTGCTCACCAGTGGCCCTGCGTGGGAAGCGGTCGCATCCATGGTGGACCTGCCGCTGGTGGTTCAGGCCGAGCCACACAAGGCCGATCATGATTTCTTCAAAGAACTGGCCGGTAATTTGCCGCCACAGGTGGAAGTCGTCTACGGCGTAGGTGGAGGATTGGCCTCTGATGCGGCGAAATTCATCGGGCGCACCAATAATTTGCCCACGGTGGTAATCCCCACAGCAATTAGTGTCGATGGGTTTTTCACGTCGATTGTGGCGGTTCGTGAAAGCGGTTCCGTGCATTATGTTGAAACCGGACCTTCAGATAAGCTCATTATCGACTGGGATGTGGTGCGCAACGCACCTGTGAATGTTCGTGGTGCAGGCATCGTGGAACTCCTCAGCATCGTGACCGGTCTGTTGGATTGGCGCTATGCTGCTGAACGGAATAAAAACACGCCGGAAACACGGTTTATGCCCTGGGCGGCAAGTATGGCCGCCGGTATTGCGCAGCAGGCATTTAAAATCGCTGATGGTGTTGGGTTGGGGAAGGTCGAGTCTCTCAAGAATTTGCTTGACCTGATTTGTATGGAAGTACGTCTGACCAACCAGCTAGGCCATAATCGCCCACAAGAAGGCGCGGAGCAGATTTTTGCCTACGCCATTGAACGCAAGGCGGCCCTGGCCCGTGGGGTGCCTTATGCCGATTTGATCGGCCCTGGTATTTTGATCGCGGCAGCGCTGCATGGTCAGGATGTGAATCCGATTCGCGCGACAATTGCCTCTGCCGGGGTGCGTCTGGGTCAACTGCGCCGTGACGATATTCGCGACACCATCAAACGACTGCCACAGTATGTTCAGGATCATGCCGATTTGCCCTATACCATTCTCAATGATCTGGAGCCAACCGATGAAATGATCGATGATGTTCTGGAGAAAACTGGCCTGTAATTTGCCGCGATGATAATTTTTCGTCAGGCGTTTCACATCCTACTGGGCTAACTATTGAACATCACAAAGGATCAGTTTTTCTATGATTGGTTTTGGTACGGACGGTTGGCGTGCCGTTATTGCAGATACGTTTACATTCGCCAATTTACGACTGATCGCACAGGCGGTTGCTGATGCGATCCTAAAGCAACAAACTGCTGATCGTCAGCCCTCAATAGTCGTTGGTTACGATACACGTTTTCTGTCAGATCGTTTTGCGGTTGAAACCGCGCGTGTGCTGGCCGCCAATGGGATTCTGGTCTGGCTTTCGCGAACAGATGCCCCCACGCCAGCGATTTCCTACAATGTAAAACATAAAGGGGCAGATGCTGGTGTCGTGATTACGGCCAGCCACAACCCTCCACGCTACAATGGCTTTAAGCTCAAAGCGCCTTACGGTGGCAGCGCGACGGCTGAACAGTGTGCGCTTGTTGAGGAAGAACTGCGCCTGATGGAGCGTGAGGGACGCGGCCCGAATATGATGGATTACCAGCGTGCGCTGGATAGGGATTTGATTCGGCGCTTTGACCCTGGCTGGGAATATTATCAGCACTTGAGCAACTTGATTGATATTGATGCCATCTCGCAGCGTGAACTGGGAATCGTGGTGGATGCGATGTGGGGTGCGGGTCGTGGCGCGTTTAACACGCTGCTTTCGCGAACGCGCTGCCATATTACTGATATTCGCAGTGTGCTGAATCCAGGCTTTGGAGGTATCCATCCTGAACCGATTCTACGCTATCTGAATGACCTGGTGGCAGCGGTTCAACGTCTGCAAGCCGATGTTGGCCTGGCGACTGACGGTGATGCTGACCGTATCGGTGCGATTGATGCCCAGGGGAACTTTATCGACCCCCACCACATCTTTGCACTGGCACTGAGACATCTGGTTGAAGTGCGCGGTCAGACAGGGGATGTGGTCAAGACGGTGTCAACCACTTTTATGATTAATAATCTGGCGCAGAAATATAGCCTGAAAGTCCACGAAACACCGGTCGGCTTCAATCACATCGCAGACTTGATGATGCGTGAGGACGTATTGATCGGCGGTGAGGAAAGCGGTGGGATCGGTATTCGCGGCCATATTCCTGAAGGTGATGGCATTCTCATGGGGTTGATGCTGCTGGAAGTTATGGCGCAGACTCGCGCCCCGCTGCATGAAATCGTGAGCGACCTGCAAGCCAATTTTGGGCCAGCGCATTATGGGCGGATTGATGCACACCTGACACGCCAACTGCCTAAGAAACAGATAGTATCTCGCTTGATTGACTCTGCGCCTGGGACGCTCAATGGCGAACGGGTCGAGAAGGTGGATACCCTCGATGGGGTTAAGTTTTATCTGGCTGATCAGAGCTGGTTGCTCATTCGCCCCAGTGGCACGGAGCCGGTATTACGGATTTATGCTGAAGCGCATACCCCGGAAGCGGCAGATGCGTTACTTGAAGCAGGCACCATTTTGGGAAAGGAAGCCGTTGGTTAAATGCAGCTTACATACAGGCAAAAACAGCAGCTTTATGAAGAAGGATATGTTCATATCCCCGGCGTCGTACCGGATATTATGGTCGACAATGCGCTGCGGGCAATTAACGGCTCGATAGGTGAGCATGGGATTGACCCTGCGCAGTTAATTACCTACCGGTCGCGCTCTTACTGCCCGGAAATCCAGAATACAACGGCCATCACCGGCCTTTTGACAGATACCCCGGCATGGACATTGGCGGAATCCGCGATCGGTGAGGGGAAGATTAAGCCTGTGGAATTCGGGCAAATCGCCCTACGCTTCCCAGGTCCGCAGGACCCACCAAGACAACCATCCGCACATATTGACGGCACCTACACACCCACTAATGGTGTTCCGCAGGGCGAAATCCGTAACTTTACGATGCTCCTGGGTGTCATGTTAAACGACGTCAGCGAACCCTATGCCGGAAATTTTACCGTGTGGCCGGGAACGCATCGCCTGTTTGAGCAGTATTTTCGTGAAAATGGGGTGGATAAACTTGTGGATGGGATGCCCGAAATTGACGGGATGCCGGAACCTGTCCAGCTGACTGGCAATGCTGGTGACGTGGTCCTCTGCCACTACCAGCTTGCGCACACAGCGGCAGCCAATGTCTCGGCCAATACCCGCTATGCTATTTACTTCCGTCTCAAGCACCTGCGTCATGGTGTGACCCGGCCAGAGACACTCACCGACATCTGGCTGGATTGGGAAGGCATGTCCGACCTGCCCGAGCCAGTGTAACTGAATCAAAAAGGGGCGATCTCATCGCCCCTGAATTTATCCCTTGTCACTACTGTCATTTGAATTGCTACTACTGCCCCCTTGAGTTAAACGCCGCAGCAGGTCAAACCAGAAAGGCGCTCCCTGGGCGACTGCAATTGTCGTCACCAGCAGTCCAACCAGCTTTTTCAACACTAAGCCCAGCCAGTTCGGGTTGTTGGGCGGCCAATAGTACCACAGATTGCGCGCTTCATCCGTCGCCAGGGCAGGTGCGTTCTCATCCGGTGTGTTGACTTGCCAGCCGATAGGCAGGCGCAGGTCAAGTAGTTGGCGCAGCGTCCCCTCCACATCACGGACGGAGTCAGCAATATCGCCGTTGGCATCCTCGCTTTGCGTTGGCGGTGTTTGATTCACATCTCCCTCAAGCTGAGTGGCGGCACTGGCGGCGGTGATGGATACTGCTGTCCGCAAAGCCGGGTCTTCCCACAGAGTCTGCCCCATGTGCAGTGTGTCCACATTGAGGAGTAAGGCAAGCAAGAAGCCAACCACTAATGAGAAGCGCTGCATCTCACGCATATAAAGTTGACTGGCACGGCTCATTGCACTGTCAAACCAGCCAGCCAGCTTATCCTGGGCATCTTTGAGTGTTCTCGAAGCGGATACCACTGCCTCGATCGCTGCTTGCAGATACTGATCCTGAATCTGACGAATGCCCAGTTCTAGTGGGATAAGGTCACTGCTCTCGACCTGGAATTTATCAAGTGCGGCATCAACCAGATTGAGTGCGATCAGCATCTGGCGCTTCGTCTCAGGGTCTGTCAGCGCGTTAATCATTGCGCGCAGTTCAGGCAGCCCCATCCCTTGTAACCGAATCTGGCGCAGCAGCTCGCGGAAACGGGATTTTTCCGCGCTGGGAGGCATATTGACGATGACCTTTTCCAGCTCTTCGTAGAGCTTCTTACCCGTGTTGGAGGTCAGCACATCAATCAGGACATCAACAAATTGTTTACTGTCAATGTACTCCACCCGCGCTTTTTTATCTTTAGTCAGATCAGCAGCGGTTTGAGCACTGAAGCGCTGCTCAGGTTCTGTCAAGATAATACCACCCTGATCCGTTTCAACCATGCGAATGAGCGGATGCGTGAGGATTTTTGCACGGATGACCGGGTCGGTGAGCAGCAGCTCAAGCTGCTCTTTTAACCGTTTCGCCTTGAGATTTAAGAAGTTCACAATCAGCGTGTTAATCTGTGTGACCAAAATGCTGAGCAAGCTGAACACAAAAATTAAGCCAATTGCCACCTCAATGATGGCAGCGTTACCCATAACGCTATCCCCTTCGTTTGTAATAGGCGCACCTACTTGTCTTTCGATTATAGATACATTCAGGTTCTGGCGCGAATAATGGTCATCGGGAAGGACTTACAATATGTTATAATGGCCGCGTTCTGTTCTCCGAAAATGAACATCTAACAAGGAGTTTGACCATCCATGCCTTTTGATAAAATTGTAGTGCCGGAGGAAGGGCAAAAAATTACTGCTTCCAACGGCAAATTGAATGTCCCTGATAACCCATACCTTCTTTTTATCGAAGGAGATGGTATCGGCTATGACATTATGACGGCCAGCAAGCGGATCTGGGATGCAGCGGTTGAAAAAGCCTATGGGGGGAACCGCAAAATTTCGTGGATCGAGATTTATGCAGGCGAGAAAGCGGCTGGTATTTATGACGGAAACTACATGCCGGAAGAGACTTTTGACGCCCTGCGCGAATACCTGATTGGTATTAAAGGGCCGCTGACCACGCCCGTTGGCGGCGG
>JAIOHN010000485.1 GCA_019912985.1 Anaerolineae bacterium
GCCTGAGTACACGCCAGTTGAAGATCACTATCGCATCGACATCAGTTCCCGACCACCGGAAATTGACGGCGCGAGTTACATGCTGCCGATCACTGGCCTGGTCGATAACCCGCTGGAACTCAATCTTGATGACCTCCGCGCCTACGAATCCCAGGATCAGTATGTGACACTGGCCTGTATTTCGAACCGCCTGGGTGGTGATCTGACCAGCACGACCAAATGGACCGGCGTCAGCTTGCAGAAAGTCATGGCAGACCTAGGCCTGCAGGAAAACGCACGCTACCTGCGGATTTACAGTGCCGATGGATTTGACGAAACGTTGAGCATCGAGCTGATTAATGAAGACGAACGCATTATGCTGGCCTATGATTGGGATAACAGCCCGCTGCCGATCCGCAATGGCTACCCACTGCGCGTCTATATCCCGGATCGCTATGGCATGAAGCAGCCCAAGTGGATTACGGAAATCGAAGTCGTTGAAAATTACGATGAGGGCTACTGGGTGCGGCGTGGCTGGGATGAAATCGCCCAGATGCGAACCACATCAGTGGTGGATACGATTGCAACCGATTCCATCATCCGGCGGGACGGCGAGTTCTACGTGCCAGTAGGCGGCATCGCTCATGCTGGCGCGCGTGAGATTTCAAAAGTGGAAGTGCAGGTAGATGAGGGCGAGTGGGAAGAAGCCATGCTGCGGACGCCACTCTCAGAAACAACCTGGGTCATCTGGCGCTATGAATGGCAGTTTACTGAAGGCAGCCACACGTTCCGCGTCCGTGCTTATGACGGTACCGGCACCTTGCAAATCACGGAGTCGAACTCACCGCATCCTAGCGGCGCGACCGGGATCGACTCGATGACCGCAACACTGTAAGCAGGATCATCTTTTCAGTAGGGGCGCATTCGTGCGTCCCTACGATTCTACCCCTACCGCAGCGGGCGAGACCTGCTGCAAACGTTCCTCTACCTGGTGGGCGATGAGTTCACCCTCCAGATTAAAGTTGAACATCGCCCCTTTGCCCTGATAAAACACCCCGGCGATAAACAACCCCGGATAACCTTTCATCTCGTAGCCAGTGGACGGTTTATAAGTGCGGTCCACGACAAAATCACGTACCTCGCGCAGCGGCAAACCGATTTCATCCACCTCATAATCCACTGCCAGGCAATCGAGCGCTGGTTCAAAACCGGTTGCCAGGATGACCGCATCAATCTCGATACGGCTGCTATCAGGCATTACCGCAGCCTGCGCCTCGAAATCGACCGGGCTGTCCACTGGCTTCACCTGACCACGCCTGACCGCGTGAATCAGCTCTGGGCCGCGCGTCCCGGCAGCACCGGTTTCATCACCTGGAGCTGGCACTTTGATTCCGTAACGGTCAATCCCTTCGTATTTCGCGTTCATGACCTTTTGTTCCAGCCAGCCACTGAGCGGCTGCGGCAGATATTCCGTCAAAATCATCCACAGATGTTTGGGCAGGCCATAAGGATAGCGCGGGCGCAGCACAAGGCCAGTACGCATCGCCAGATAAACCGGCAGCGCGGCTTTCTGTGGCAGCTCTACCACCAGATCCACACCACTGGGGCCATTGCCCACCACCATCACCCGCTGACCAGCGAAGGCATCCGGGCCTTTGTACTCGTGAGAGTGAAGCACAGTGCCTTCAAAATGCTCGATACCCGGCAAATGCGGCACGTAAGGCTTGCTGAAACGCCCGGTGGCGATCACCACTGCCCGATACCATTCGCTACCACGACTGCTCTCCACCCGCCAGCCTTCACCCTCTGGCGCTACCTGATCCACACGGATGCCAAGCGTGATGTTCAACTGATGCTTGCGGACAAAACGAACAAGATAATCATGATACTGACGCGCCGATGGAAAAAGGCCGTAGCGCAGCGGAAATTTCTCGCCGGGCATGTGCGAGAAAAAGCGAGTGGTATTTAAACGTAAGGATGGATATTGATCGGCCCAGGTTGCGGCAATCACATTGGCCCGATCAATCACCTCATAATCAATACCGGCTTGCTGCAAATAATAAGCGCAGGCGATGCCTGCTGGCCCTGCTCCAATCACCAGCACATCATGGGGCATATCCACTCCTCGGTTATTCTCCAGCTACGGCAGTCGCAGTCGCGATCAACACCGGGCGCAGAGTCGGGCGGGCGCTGTCTACTGTCGCCTGGAAATTGGCGGCGTCCTCAGTGCTGCGAGGCAACGCTTGATCCACGTAGTAATCGCGAGTCAGGATAATCTCGGTTTCGACATAATTGTATTCGTCTGCCGGGGCCTGGACCCCCAACACGCCCACCAGATACAGCCCCATCAGGAACATGAGCACAGCCAGCAGTGCGAATACCGTGCCAGAGCGGCGGTTTGATGAACGCACCTGCGAGGTATGCACTTTCATGTGAAAAATGCCATCATCTTCCGCTAAACGCTCACGCAAAAGATCGGCATTATAACCGTGCGTAAAATCAACCGCTTCCAGGTGTTCGACCGATTTTGGGAGCGGCGCGGCCTGCACCAGCACCGGGATAATACGGCGGTTATTATCCAGTGCTTGGTCCAGCGCTGCACGCACCTGAGCATCCTCATTGGCAGCAGGTGATACGAGCAAAATCACGTCTTGCTCAGGTTGACTGCCAAAATCCGCTTCAATGCGTTTCGCGATTTCTGAATCCGAAGGGGCATAAATCACCATAGTGGGTTCCTATTCACTCAATGTCCGCAGATAATTGACGATATCCCAGCGTTGATCAGTGTCCAGCGTATCGTCACAGGGTGGCAAATCCTGCCATCCATTCTCGGTAATGGCATACAATTCCTCATCGCGCAGACGATCAATACGCTCGGCCAGCAGCGCCCAATCGCGACGTGATTCCTGCCAGTTTGGACAGGACTCGGTATACAAAGCCTGCCCGCGTGCCAGGGATTGGCTGTCAGGCAGGATGTTGTTGACGATCTTGGGCGCAGGGTTGATCGTGCGTGCGTAATCCAGTTCACTTTGCTGCCCCATCACCACCGCCAGCACAATGAACAAAATGGTCGCGACCACCGCGCTGCCGCCAGCCGCAATACTGCTCGGACGCCAATCCAGCCAGCAGTACAATCGTCGCAGCAGTGGCAGAATCAGCCACACGCACACCACAATAATCGCAACCAATGCCCCAATATTCAAGAAATTGGGATCGCGCGTTTCGATAATCGACGCAGCATCACTGATCTGCCAGTCAAACACTGCACGGACAGGATCGCCATCCTCTGGGGTTATATCGTACACTGCCAGCCAGTTCCCGGCGGTGCTGACATCACCGCCAGCAGTGACGTAGATCCCAGAATCGACGCTCTCCGCCTCGTGCCACGGGCCGCGCCAGTCCTGGGATGGATTAATCAGGCGCAGGCGCACATCCGCCGCTGTGATCGGCTGATTATCTCGTGCCAGCACCG
>JAIOHN010000486.1 GCA_019912985.1 Anaerolineae bacterium
CTCGTACATGGCAAACGTGATTGAAAAAATCAGGTTGATTGCCACAAAGCTGATCATGTTGGGCAGGATTTCGCGTAAGATAATATGGCGCATACTGAGGCCAAGCGAAACCGCCGCTTCCACATAATCGCGCTCACGCAGACTCAGCACTTGCGCACGAATCGCCCGCATGAGGGCCGGCCATCCCAGCAGGCCGATCAATACACCCAGATAAAGCGTGTTCGTGAAGGAGATCAACCCCGCCAACACAACCAGCAGCGGAAAACGCGGCACAGCCAGCACCAGATTGGTCAGTGCGGTCAGTATCTGGTCCAGAACCCCACCCACCAATGCGGAGAGTGTACCGAAGATGACCGCGATCCCAGTCGCGAGGAAACCGCCAATCACTGCTGTGAGAATCAGGGTGCGCCCGCCGTGGACAATATGGGTGGCAATATCGCGTCCCTGGGTATCTGTGCCGAGCAAATGGGGTGGACCAAGTGTTGGATTGGAGACAACCAGATTTTCCTCGTAAAGTTGTTTCAGTTCCGGGTCTTCCTGGTTGACAATATATTGATTGACAGACTTAGAGAAAATCAACAGCGCATCAATCTCTTTGTTCGCCAGGGCAGTCAGTGCCGCTTGATAGCCAGGGCCGTCGCGGCGGCTGTTCCAGCGGAATTCCTCTACGGTGAGCGTGTCTTCGTAAGGTTCAATTAAGGAGGGGCCGCCGGTTTGACCAACTACACCGACGGTTTTACCTTGCAGATCGGCAAAGTCCTTATAAACATCGGCATCGTCTTTGTGGGTGATCAACTGGATACGCGAGCCAACTGGCCCAGCGATTTCATCCAGATTCGGCTCATCATCAAATGCAATGAAACTCGGCAAGATGAACGCCAGGATAAAATAAGCGACCAGACCCAGGAAGCCGATAAAACCGGCTGTGTTTTTGCGGATGCGCATCACAAAATTCCAACTGCCTCTCAGCAGGTTTAGCGGAATACGCAATATGGACATGATGGGATTCTCGGGTTCGTAAGTCGTTGTTGCCATGATTATCTCTCCCCCGATACACGGACACGTGGGTCAAGGAAGCCGTAGGTCAGGTCGGAGAAGAGGTTGGCAAAGACGACCGTCACCGTCAATATGAGAAACACCCCCTGCATCGAGGTATAATCTCGCGTGGTAATGGAAGCGAACAGATAATGCCCGAGCCCCCAGTAAACAAAAATCTCCTCGATCACTACACCGCTGCCAAGGACAAAGCCGATGCTAATCGCAAGCTGTGTGAACAGCGGCAGTGAAGCATTGCGTCCCACGTAAGCGGTCACAATGCGGTTATCCTGTAAGCCCCTTGCCTCCGCGACGTTGACGTAATCCTCATTGAGCACACTCATGGTGCTGCTTTTCATATTCAGCATCCAACTGCCCAATGTGCTGATGACGTAGGTAAAAATAGGCAGCGCAGCGTGCTTCAGGACACTTCCAATGAAGGCTAAGTTAAAGCCGGGCGTCAACTCGACATCATAAGTGCCACGCAGCGCACCGATATTAATCCAGTTCAACTGGATACCAAACACAATGATGATGAGCAGCCCCCAGATATAATTAGGCACCCCGGTCATAAACGAGGCCACTAACGATAGCGCATGATCGGCAAATGAACCGCGATAATAAGCCATCACCATCCCCAGCAGAATGCCAAGGATAAAACTAATCAGCAGCCCTGATCCCACGGCGAACACTGTCCAGGGTAAAAATCGGGCGATTTCATCAACCACTTTTGTGCCGGGAGAGGTGATCGACGTCCCAAGATCAAGTTGAACCAGATCCCCCAGCCAATCCACATACTGTTCAAAAGTCGACTGGTTCGGGTCAAAATCAAAACTGGCAGCCACACGATCATACGCTTCCTGATAAGAAACGCTCTCTTGAACCAGGATTTGTTCAATCAGCACATCTATCGGGTTACCCGGCATCAGACGAATCAAAAAGAATGTAAATGTGGTTACCGCCCATACGGTGACAATCGCCTGAAGAAACACTCTAAGTGTGTAATTTTTATAGATTTTAATGGCAACATCATAAATATTGCCCAGTAAATCATTTTCTGTACGGGTTGGTATATCGGAAGTGTGGCTGACCATGAGATGTACTCCTTTAAACAGAGGGGTAGGTCAGTGACCCACCCCTGAACAGCAGCAAGGTTTAAAACCTTGCGTCGGCTACTTACATGCCTGCAGGGCTGACTTCGCCCTTCAGGATCAGGTAAGTCATCCAGTTGTCTGCACCACCACCGAAGTTGGCGAAAATTGGATCGCTGTCATCCGGCAGGGTAAGGAAATTACGGTTAAGGGCGTTGTTGGTGTAACGTTCCCACAGCGGGATTGCGGGCAGCAGCTCGTTGTAGGATTCGGCCAGTTCCGTGACCAGTTCCGATTGTGCTGCCTGATCCACACCCTGAGCGCTAGCATTGGCAACATCAAAGACATTAATGTCGCCGCCACTGTAGGTCACGTCGACATCGAAACCCATACCGCCACCCGCTGCTTCACCAGCCAGCTCACCCTGACCATTGTAACGCTGGTAGGGTTCAAGATAGCTGCGTGCAGGAATGGGATCGCCCAGACCCCAGTTACGGATAGCCATTTCGAAGTTGCCTTCGTAAACATCCTGCGGATGCTGCTGGAATTGCACACCACGAGCTGTGATGTCAAAACCAAAGTCATTCAACTGTGCTGTGACATTCTCAGCTGTTGCTGACCAGTCAGCAAATTCCTGCGGGAAGGTCAGTTCGAAGGAAAGGGTATTGCCCTGATCATCCACCCAGATACCATCATCATTGCGGCTGAAGCCAATGCCAGTCAGCAGTTCTTCGGCTTTCGCCGGGTCATAATCATAGGTATTCAGGGTATCAAGCGCATCATCAGACAGCCACGCTTCCGTCAGGCCATCGCTCATGCCTGTCATGTATTCAACTGCCACACCCGACTCACCCAGGCTGACAAAACCATTCTGTTCGCGGTCGATCGCGTAGGCAATCGCCTGACGAACTTCCGGCAGATTCAGCGGGTAAATCGCATGGTTGACATACAGTCCAGGACCGTTGTTCATACCAGAGCGAACAATATCAATTCCCTGTGAGGCAAAGGCTTCTTCAGTTGTGGGGGGAATGCCGTGGGTGATGTAGTAAAGTTCTTCGTTAGCGACCAGCGGGGTCACGACTTCGGTTTCACCGTTCCACATGCGAACCTGGTCAAACTGCTGGATGTCCGCCGCGAAGCCGCCCGGATTCAAATCCATCATCAGGTTCGCTTCAGTGATGCTCTCGGGAACAATCTTGTATGGACCGCCGGAAACCGGGACTTCTGGCCGGAATTCAGTGAGTTCAGTCAGCAGTGCATCCCATCCATCCGTGCCTGATTCCAGTTCAGCAGCGCGGTTGGCAAGGTCGCCATATACGCTCGCCGGACGCAGGTTACTTGTCAGAATGAGGCGCTCAACCAGACTGGACGGTTCATCCATGACAAACTTGACGGTCATGTCATCGACTTTTTCGATACCAGACATGTTTGCCCAGACCGCATCGCCACGCAGACGGAAGAGATTAAAGGTCGCCATGAGGTCATCGGCGGTCATGGCACTGCCATCGCTCCAGGTCACACCATCAACCAGAGTCACGACGTAGTTGCCATCATCATCCCAACCGAAATCGGAAGCGACCATGCCCTCATATTCATTCGAGGCCCACAGCAGCACTGCAAGCGGTGGCTCATGAAGGTCCTGGTATTGCCCCAGGAGGAGACCATTGGTTGCGAAGGTGTTGAAGTGACCGGTAGGAGGAACTGTGTACGGCCAGGCCACATTGAGGGTAGCGCCGTCATCTTGAGCGCCGACCGGTACAATCGCCATCATCAGGATGGCGGCAAAGATCATAAGAACTACAAACGACTTTTTAAGCATTGCTTTTTCTCCTGTTGTTTCCAGCACATATAATGTGTGTGATTTCAACGGAATTCACCTCAATAATGACCTCCTTGTTTCAAACGGACAACTAAGTAGTGCCGATATACTCAGCACAGTACCCACAACTAAAGATTCGCCTGCCATGATGGTTCCTGTAGGATGTCATCCAGAACCTGCGCGATCGCGCCCATCAAACATGCATCGGGCTGAAGGGTAGAAATGCGTACTTCAAGGGCATTGCGACTGGCGCGAATCGCATAGTGATTAATCTGCTCTCGAATGATAGGAAGATACGGTTCAAATAACTTCCCCAGTTCTCCGCCCAGGATAATCAAAGGCACATCCAGAATATTGACCATACTGGCGATACCCACTCCCAGGTGTTGGCTGGTAGAGATCATGGTGTCCACCACCATTTGATCCCCATTATTCAATGCCTCTGTCACGGCTTGAAAATTAAGCTGGCTGCTGCTGTCAAGGCTGGAGGAAGCGCCATTTTGCAAACGCCGCTGGATGTGGTTAAGTACTGCAGGGATGTTTACACTCCCTTCCCAGGGGGTAATTGCATTGCAGTTCATCATCATAAAACCGACTTCACCTGCGTAGCCATTCACCCCACGAAACAGCTTGCCATCAATTACAATACCAGCGCCAACGCCATAGCCCACCTCAATGTAGACAAAGTGGGTATCATTGAGCGCGCTGCCGTAGTAATTCTCCCCCAGTGCGGCGAAACTCACCTCGTTGCCAATACTGACGGGGACACTGTATTTTTCTTCCCACCGTTCACGAAATGTCACGTTGTCCCAGCCCAGATGCACGGACTGCTGTACCGTGCCATCATGACCCACAATGCCGGTCACCCCAACACCGATGCCCAGCAATTTGAGCTGGCTGTTGTTATATTCCAGGGCTTTATGGATGAGGGCTTCGGCTTTTTCCAGTGTGGGTTCGACTGGTGAATTCTCGAGGGTGAAACACTTTTCCCATAGAGGGTCGCCGACGAAATTTGTCAGAATGCAGTGGATAGCAGAGGTTCCAATTTTGAGCGCGATCGCACAGCCGCCGCTGGGGTTGAGTTCGAGCTGTTTGCCACGGCGTCCGCCGCGCGAGGGGCTATACCCCACTTCATGGATGAAGTTCTTATCGATCAGTTCATCAACGAGATTTGATACAGTACTCCGTGTCATACCAGTCCGCTCTGCAAGTTCCGCACGCGTCTGCGCGGGACATTTTCGAAGGCTGCTCAGAATGAGCGAGCGATTTAGCTTATGCATCAATTGGTGATTGACGGCTTTATGAGTACGTGTCATGAACCGTTTATTTCCAAAAAACTTTGTTTGTTTTTATTACGAACTAACTCTAGCGTAGTTATTTTCGTTCGTCAAATTTTTCTACAAATTTACCAAATCAAAGGCAAAATACTCTCAAATACTCCGAATTTAGCTTCTAGATATACTTTTATACAGATTTTTGGGTCTCAATTTATGGGGATCAGCCAAGAATATTAACGAAAATCAGCTTCATATCAGCGCAGGATGAACCCGGAGCATTTTCCAATTCGGGTCACGCCGC
>JAIOHN010000487.1 GCA_019912985.1 Anaerolineae bacterium
GATTATGTCAGCGCCACTGTTGGTAATGTGCGCCCACCACGCGCGGAAGATGGACAGCGACCCGGTCGCTGGCTCTCGACCCACGAATTACGCGAATTGATGATCGGTGCGCGCGAGATTGCCACCTCTCGCAACCAGGAACTGCGCAATGATGTCGTTATGACCATGCTTTGCACCATGGCACTACGTCGCGAAGAGCTTTCCAACGCTCGTTGGGGAGATGTCACAGTACAGAATAATCGCGCGGTGCTGCGGGTGCATGGAAAAGGCCGCAAAACCGCCGTGATTGACATTCCACGTCCGGTGTTACAGGCGTTAGACGGCTGGCGACAGGTTGTTGCCCCGGGTGAACGCCGTCCCCCAAGCGAATCCGCCTTGCTGCGCCGCCTCTGGAAAGGTGGGCGCATCAGTAAAGCTGGCCTCTCTGCCGATGGTATCTGGTTGATTATTGACCAGGCATCGTCTGCAGCAGGTTTGGGGCATGTCGCGCCGCACGATCTCCGCCGGTCTGTGGCGGGGGCGCTTCAGGAATCCGGTGTACCCGTCGATAAAATCAGTCGATTGCTGCGTCATCGCAGTGTCGCCGTGACGGAACGGTATCTCAGCCGTCTGCCCATCAAAAACGAGGGTGGCATCCTCATGAGCGATTTGCTTGGTCTTGAGGATGACGACCCCCGTTCGTGGTACGACAGTGTCTAGCTGTGCAGTGTGTGCGATCACTTATAACTTGCGTTTGCGCCGGTAATCCCCGGTCCACCCGCTGAACAGGAGAATGACCCCTGCGCCAATAAAGCCAACTGGTACGATTATGGTCAGGATAGAGGGACTCAGCCCGGCTGCGATCCCAATAAATGCCAGCGAGAAAAACAGCATAATCCCGCCGGGGATAAGCAGCGCCGCCTGACGCCGTACCAACGCGCTTACCAGAAATGGCAGCGAAATCACAAACATGACATATGCAGGAACGATTGCGTCGCCACCATCACCCAGATCACCGAAAAAGAAGATTGGGATGATCACTACAAATACGTAGGCTGGAATGAGCAGCCCCCACTGCTGCTGGTTGATGTACCATGCCCCGGCAAACGGCAGTGCCAGTGCGATCATGACCAATGTAGGTAAAAGTACCCCTGATAATCCGAGCTGCGTGACGGAAAAAATTAGAAGTGCGATAGTGGCGGTGGCATACGCGCCGATCACAGCCCAGGTTTCTTTGGTCAGGCTGTATGCTCGGCCAAATGCTGCTGTGGCAACCAGTAACACACCGATCCACAACCAGACTTCCACCTGATTGGAAACGCTTGGTCCGAACAACGCCAAAATGCCGATGAGGATGATAACAATACCCGCCAGTGTACGTGCCTGCTGACGCTCACGATTCATCATGCCCTCCCTCCCAGAAGGTCTAACATTCACTTTCATTCAAGGCCATCTCAGGAGGATAGGGCAGTGGCAAGTGTCACTATTTCGACAGATATTTAGCGAAAACGCTGCCGTGAGCGAACGACTTGCCGGTCTTACAGGCTGATGTATGGGATAAAAATCAGCACCAGATTGACCACAATCTGGCATATCCAGGCAGCGGCCAGTCCATTGCGGCGGCGAACATAACTATAGGTCATGTTCATCATTAATAAGGCCAGCGCCAGCAGTGCGATCACCGCTGGATAAGCGGGAATATCCAGCAGCGGGAAGAAAAAGACACCGCTCCACAGGCTGCTCATCAAGCCCACGACCCAGAAAGGGTAATCCTCTTGCAGCAGGCCGCGAAAGAATAATGTTTCCGCCAGCGGCATGGCAAATACCAGATAAGCCAGCAGCGTCCCCCAACTCATGCCTGTAAACAACAGATTGACCGTGGTGACCAGTGTGTTCCCGCCGACAGCCAGCAGTGGGACGGCGATAATCAAGCCGAAGACCACCCCCCATGAGACATTTTCGGGCGATTCCTGTTCGATGTGCGGCATACGGCTGCTGAAAAGCCATGCCAGCACGCCGAACCCGGCGATCACCATCCATAGCAGGGTAAAACGCAGATCCCGTTCTTCGCCGGGCAGCGCCATCAACCCTACCGACAGCGCCAGCGCGATCAGATAGCCGAATGTCGGATCACTGCTGCTCCCGCGCGAGATGGTAAAGCGCGGCTCAGTATAGTTATCCTCGAGATCGTCGTCCTCGTATTCACTCTCAAACTCGTCGTTGAGGGCTTCGAGGTCCGCTTCATCTTGAAATGGGTTCTCGTTCTCAGCTTCAGGATTTGGCGGATTCTGACTCATGCAAGCAGTTCTCGCATCGCTTCAAGGACCGTGTCCACTCGTTCTGGTGTGATCCAATAATGCGTGACAAAGCGGATTTTGTCGCGCCCGTTGCTGTAACCGCCGATTACGATGTTATGGTCTTCTCTTAGCCGCTGCACCAACTCATCCGGCGCGATGGGTGTGTCGTCGTTGATACTGAACAAAATCATATTGGTGTGAACTGCGGTTGGGTCAATCTCAATGTGCGGGATGGTAGCCAGCCCTTCAGCCAGACGACAGGCGTTGGCATGATCTTCACCCAGGCGCTTGGTCATCTTCCGCAGCGCGACCAACCCCGCCGCGGCCAGCACGCCCACCTGTCGCATCCCGCCACCCAGGATTTTTCGGGTATATACGGCGCGATCAATGAATTCCCTCGATCCCACCAGTAACGAGCCTGCTGGCGCACACAGGCCTTTCGAAAGGCAGAAGCTGATGCTGTCGGCAGGGGCTACCAACGCTTTGACATCCACACCCAGGGCAGTGGCAGCGTTGAAAATTCGCGCGCCATCAATGTGCAGTTTCAAGCCATGTTCATGCGCTAATTCACCGACCTGTGCGGTGTACTCGGCGCTGATGGGCATTCCAGCGCGTGAACCCTGTGTGTTTTCCAGGCATACCAGCCGCGTATGCGGAAAATGGGGATTGCCACCTGGTCGGATCGCTTTGCGGATGCTTTCCAGGTTCAGGGTGCCATCAGCCTCCACCGGGATCGTGCTGGCCTGCACACCGGCCAGCGCCGCACTGCCGCCGGCTTCGTACAGGAAGATATGCGCTTCACGACCCAGGATGATCTCGTCACCGCGCTGGCAGTGAGTCATTACGGCTGTCAGGTTGCCCATTGTGCCACTGGTGACGAACAGTGCTGCTTCTTTGCCCAGCATGGCCGCTGCTGCTGCTTGCAGTTCGTTGACGGTGGGGTCCTCGCCATACACATCATCTCCGACCACCGCATTCGCCATGGCCTCGCGCATTTCAGGAGTCGGCCAGCTTACCGTATCGCTTCGTAGATCAATGATGTCCATGAGATTTCGCATCCTGTTTTCGGGTCTGAGAAATATGCTGTGATAGTAGTGCTATTCGATTGGAATGACAAGAGACGATACAATTAAGGCACCAGGAGGAGAACCATGTCTGTCGTGACTCTTGAGCACGTCACCAAACGTTTTTACCAGAATATCGATGGCGCGCGTAGTTATGTGACCCCCATTGATGACATTTCAATGAAGATCCATGAAGGGGAGGTGTTGGCGATTCTTGGGCCTTCCGGCTGCGGCAAATCGACCTTCCTTCGCCTGATCGCAGGGCTTGAAACCCCGGATAAAGGTGAGATTCTTTTTGACAATATTCCGCTGGATCAAATCGAGATTAAGGATCGCGGGATTGGCATGGTTTTTCAGGAAGGGGCGCTGATGCCGCATTGGGAAGGTTGGCGTACGGTCGGCTTTTTCCTCACGCTGCGCCAGCGTGAAGACGAGGTGCCAGCCCGTGTTCACCGTGTGTCGGAGGTGACAGGGATTGGTCTGGAGAAGTTACTTGCAAAAAAACCACGCCACCTCTCCGGCGGTGAGCGGCAGCGCGTAGGCATTGCGCGTGCCCTGGCCCGCGACCCACGTGTCTTCCTCTTCGACGAGCCATTTTCCAATCTGGATGCGAAGATTCGCTCTCAGTCGCGGGTCGAACTCAAACGCCTGCTGCAAGAATTTCCCGTCACCTCAGTTTATGTGACTCATGATCAGATCGAGGCGATTGCGTTAGCGGATCGCATCGGCGTGATGCGCGATGGCAAAATCGAGCAGGTGGATACCTATCATGATCTTTATCACAACCCGGTGAACCTGTTTGTTGGCACGTTTATCAGCACACCGCTGATGAATACTTTTGAGGGTGAAGTGGTCGATGGCTTGTGGCAGGGGACGAATTTTGGCGGCTACCGTCTCCGCAGCGACCTGGATACTGGAACACGCGTAACGTTAGGCATCCGCCCTGAATTTATGGTGCTTGGGCCAGAGGGTGTTGGAGCCACTGTGGAGCATGTCACCATGTTTCTGCCAGAGCGTTACAAGCTGTTGGCTGTTCGCGGCAATCGTGAACATTGGGAAGTGACCGCGCCGCTGGATTATCCCGTGGAAGCAGGCGATACGATCCACTGCACAGCTGATTCGGCAGGGTTGCTCTTTTTTGACACTAAAACCGGTCGGCGTATCGGCTAATCGAATGTAATCAGCCCTTCGAGTCCTTCTAGCAGCGCTGGGCCAATGCCGCTTACCGCGTCCAACTCGTCCATGTCGCCAAATGGGCCGTTATCCTCACGGTAGGCGATAATGCGTTGCGCCAGTGCTGGGCCGATGCCGGGTAGGGTGGTTAACTCGTCTTCAGATGCATAATTGATGCGGAGTGGCCCTGCATGAGGTGTCGCCGTTGGGAGTCCGCTTTCGCCTTCTACTGGGACATGCACCTGATCGCCATCTTGCAGAATTTGTGCCAGGTTGACCCGTTCCAGGTCTGCATTTTCGGTGGTGCCGCCTGCGGCTTCCAGCGCATCATCGACTCGGCTGCCCACGGGCAGCGTGATCAACTGCATCGGTTCACGAACCGCGCCCGTGACATACACCGTAACCGGGCCAGGAGTAGCACTTGGTTCTGAAGTGGCAGTCGGTACAGGTGGATAGATCGTGATTTCGACGGCACCCGGTCGGCTGCTGAGTACCAGCGCGGAACCCGCGACAATCGCAATCGCGACGATGATAAAGGCAATGGTCAGGTTTCGTGACGAAATGCGGTTCGGTTCCATAGTCTGCCCCCCAACGTTTCATATTCTAGTGTACAGGCAGAATGGAATTAGCGATCCTCAAGCCGGTATACGAATTTCAAACCAGACCAGATCGCATCTACGGCGACCACTTTGACATCGACCAATCCCGCGGCCAGGCCGATTTCCCGCACAATATTACCGTCCAGGTCTGTTGGCACTTTGGCGGCTTTCTTCGGCCATGATACCCACAGCATCCCATCAAGCTTGAGCGCGTCCTTAAGTGCCGGAAAGAGTTCTATCAGTTCGGCGCGGTCGCGTGTGAACAGCTGGATAAAATCCACGCTTCGTGTAGTCAAATTACCATCAGAGAGAAAAATGATGCCCTCTGGCAAGGGCTCAAGCTGATCTTGATAGTTGCCAGGGGCATGCAGCAGCAAACATACCTGACCTGTCTTCAGGCCAAGTTTTTTGCTAAGTGGGTTTTTCGAATAACCGGCAGTCACGACCGCCGCTCAATGGCTGCCTGTAGGTCTTTGATGGCTTCTGTCAATTCCTGCTGCGAAATAATCACTGGATCAGGAGTCGGTTCTGGCGATGGCTCTTCGGGTTTGGCGTAACGCTCCATCATGCGATTGAACGCCCGTATGATCAAAAACACGACGAAAGCAACGATCAAAAACTGGATGATCGCGTTGATGAACAACCCAATATTCATGACCACCGCCGGGTTATCTCCCTCGGCGGCCTTGAGTGTAATGGCTAAATCCTCAAAGCTGACTCCAGCAGTGAGCAGGCCGATTGGAGGCATGACAATGTCGTTTACCAGCGAGTTAACGATCGCAGTAAACGCGGCACCAATGATAATGCCGACCGCTAGGTCGAGCACGTTGCCCCGCATGATGAACTTTTGAAATTCCTTCCACATTTCCCCGCTCCTATCTATTCACTGGACACAAGGTTGTCACAGATGCTTAACTGAAGTATACAAATTCTGTGAATCAGCACCATCGAAGTCGCGCTCATTTTGGAGCAATGGCGAAATTATTTATCGAGGTTTTAACTTCAATAAATCTATTCTTAATCCTATGGAAAGCACCATGTTCCACTTGTAAAAAATCCTGTGATGTACAATACAGGAAATTGGTTTGCTGTCTGCCGAAGGTTTCATCGAAGAGCAACAATGCTGTCACGATTTACCCTCATATTTGCTGTAGTGATCTGCATCGTAATCCTGGCAAGTCTGCTTCTGATACTTGGACAAGCTGCGCCTGCAATAGAGTGGGATGCGCTGGTTGGCGAGACCTGTGAACTTCCATGTTGGCAGGGTATTACCCCTGGTCAGACCACCACTTTTGAAGCGCTTAACATTCTCCAGGCTCATCCCTGGATTGCGAATGTCAGCACCGCGCCGGGCCTGCGCGAGAATCCTAACCGTGAAGATAGCGAGGGCAGCATCACCTGGGACTGGAGTGGACAACAGCCGCGTTCGATGCTCGTTGGCGGCACCATCAATGTGCGCCGTAATCTGGTGCAGTCGATTCAACTGGTCACGATGATTCCATTTGGGGAGATCTGGCTGGCACTTGGTTGGCCGGATCGCGGATCGGTGCAGCCATCACGGGCTTACAGTGAAGAAATTGATGTGCATCTGGCAATCTACACCGATAAGGGCTTAACGCTGCGGTCTATCATTCCTCGTCCGCGTCAGCCGTGGACCTTCTGGCATGCGCGGGTGGAGATGCTGTTTCAAGCGCGTCAGGCCAGTGAAGCGCCGTATTATCTACCTTGCTGGTTCTGCTCGTAGCGCACGCTTCATGACCTGACGATTTTCCGCTGTTGAAATTTAGGTGAAGCGCTTCCGCTGCCGCAGCACCCAACGGGTGGCCCATAGTAAAAACAGGCCAAAGACAACCTGCATGGCGATGAGTACCAGCATATTCTCCTGCGCCCAACGCCACTGGTTGTTGCTGTCAATAAGGGGATAATTCGGCCCCAGGAGCCAGAACGCCACAAAATTCGCGATTACCAGCAGGAAGGCCAGCCCTGATAGAATCAAGCCCCATCGTTTCATCAACCACAGACCAATCACCTGGAATAAGATGACGATGGCCGTCACACCCAGCAAGATGCTGCCGATCTGGCGTGTTCCCTGTAAACGACTGAGCAGTGTATCGCCGGTCGCACTGATATACGAGACTGCGACCATCAGGACCAGTGCCAGGAACACCAGCCCATAGAGGGTGACACACCCCTGTCGGCCAGGGAGAACATCGCTTGATTGTGGGGGATAATAGATATGACCCTGCGGCTTGTCCATCACATCACCTGTAAACACTCAATTGGTTGGTTGATTAGTATTTCCGCACCAGTGTCCGGTAAACGGCAGGCTGCCGGTTCTGGATAAACTGAAATTCTTCGCGATACTTACGCACATCGTCCAGATCAACCCGCGCCACGGCGAAGCCTTCCAGCGGTTCGCCGGTTTCGGGATCTGTCTCATCAGCAAGTGAGGCGTGAATCTGGCCGCGCGGCCCGACGATCATACTCTCACCGCCGAAGTTCAGCGTCACATCTTCGCCAATGCGGTTGGCGGCAGCCACAAACACCGAGTTCTCGTAAGCGCGCGCCCGGACATAGGTTTTCCATTCGTCGATCTGCGCCGCTTCCCAGTTCGCCATTACGCAGATAATCTCCGCGCCATCCAGCGCCATGCTGCGTGCTACTTCAGGGAATGCCAGATCGTAGCCGATCACCAGTCCGATATTGCCGATCTCTGTCGGGATAATCGGCAGTTTGTAGCCTTCACGGAAGGCCATGCGCTCCTCGCCCTGGAGATGAATTTTGTTATACACATCCAGCAGTTCGCCATCCGGCCCCACCAGCACGGCGGAGTTATACAGGACACTTTCGACGCGCTCTTTGGTCACCATGCCCCAGGCGATATACACACCATGCTCATTCGCCCGCTGTGCCAGCAGGTTGATTGTCGGTCCCGGTACGCGCTGCGCCAACTCGGTAAAGCGCACGCCCAGCTCATAGCCGCTGGTTACCAGCTCAGGGAAGACGATCAAGTCTACCCGCTGCTGGGAGGCAATCTTGGAGATCGTCTCCGACATTTTCACCAGGTTTTCCTCGGCTTCGCCCAGCCTTGGTTTCATCTGTACCACTGCGATTGTCACTTCGCGCATAGTTGCCCTCGATGTTCTTCAGTTCTCGATTATACGGTCAATTGTAACGTTAGTATGGTTTTTTGCACGGAATAGTGTGCGTTAGCTGCTGCGCAGCTTGTCTAGAATGTTCTGCAGCCCTACTGGCAGCGGCGACTCAAAGTGCAGTCTTTCGCCGCTGGTGGGGTGATCAAAGCTTAACTCTGCTGCGTGCAGGAACTGCCGCTTCAAGCGGATACGCTGCTTGCGAAAGCCATATACCATGTCGCCCACAATAGGGGAGCCGATGAACGCCATGTGAACACGGATTTGATGGGTGCGCCCGGTGTGAATGTTGACCTTGAGCAGGGCTTGATCGCCGTTGAAGTTGTCGTCAATGACCTGGAATTCCGTCACGGCGGGTTTGCCATGTCGCACGACGGCCATCCGCTTGCGCTGCTTCGGGTCGCGTGCAATCGGCGCGTCAATGCGTCCGGTGACCGTCCGCGGGCGGCGCTCCACCAGTGCTAGGTAGGTTTTGTCGACAGTCCGGTTCTGAAACTGCTCAGCCAGCTGCCGCCGGGCACGGTCGTTTTTGGCAATCACGATCAGACCACTGGTATCCTTATCCAGTCGGTGTACGATGC
Organism: Anaerolineae bacterium; assembly: GCA_019912985.1. Lineage (GTDB taxonomy): Bacteria > Chloroflexota > Anaerolineae > Aggregatilineales > Phototrophicaceae > JAIOHN01. The sequence continues at coordinate 8,846 of JAIOHN010000487.1, forward strand.
CCGCCCGTTTTTCTTCGACGTTCATCGCGGCGATCTCCGGCCAGTGGGCCAGCAGCGCACCGACCAATGTACCGGTCTCGTTGTTCAGGCCGGGATGCACGATCATACCCGCAGGCTTGTCGATCACTGCCAGATCGTCATCCTCATAGATCACATTCAGCGGCAGCGCTTCTGGTTGCACTGATTCCGGTTCGTCGCGCTGCGGAATCGTAAGGGCGATCTGTTCGCCACCCTTGAGCTTGATCCCTGCTTTGACGCTTTTGCCATCCACCGTGACCAGCCCACCATCAATCAGCCCTTGGAGCTGGGTGCGCGACAGCCGATCACCAATATGGGCTAAGATCGTTTTATCCAGGCGTTCTCCGGCCTGGCTAGATTGAAACTCGATCACTTCTTCACTCATGTTTGTTGTTCTTTTTTAGTTGAACGAACACCTATTATAGGGCATCCTCCCCACTTCACAGAACGGTCAGTACACAGCGCTGTACAGTTCTATTTTAGAACATTAGTTCTTATTTTGCCAGTGCCATGAATGCCTGTGCCTTCAAAACGTAGCCCTCTGCGCTGCGTCGATTTTGCTCAATTTCGTCTGTGCTCAGTTCGCGGATCACCTTCGCCGGACTGCCCAGAATGAGCACACCCGGCGGGAACTGCTTACCCTGCGTGACCAGCGCGCCTGCACCCACGATGCTGTTTTCGCCAACGACCGCACCATTGAGCAGGATTGTGCCCATGCCGATAGTTGTGTTATTACCAACTCGCGCCCCATGCACAATGGCCCGGTGGCCGATAGTGCAGCCAGAACCGACGTACAGCGGAAAACCAGGATCGGCGTGGAAAACCGCGCCGTCCTGGATATTGGTGCCACTGCCGACAAAAAGTGATTCTGTATCACCACGCAGGACCGCATTGAACCACACGCTGGCCTGTGCTTCCAGCGTGACCTGACCGACCACGATAGCTCCCTGCGCGATGAAGACCGTCGGGTGGATCAGGTCACGCTGGTGGCGCGTGTGAAAATCCATCAGTTGGCGGTCTCCACACTTTGAGGGTTGCCGGGAGTGTTCACTGGCAGTTCCTTCACGAGGCTGATGACCGTATAACCAGGAAGCGGCTGCGGGCGAATGTCCACTGTGAAAATCTCCAGGCTGCGTTGAGGGCCGACCGCGAACAGCGGAATCGCGTCCTCGCCGTAAGTCGCTTTAAACTCATCGAACGTGAACTTTTGCGTGATGGGTGTTGACTTGATTTCCATCCCATCGTCCAGCAGCTTGTTCAGATAACTGTGCGTGACACGCGGCCCGAACAGGATGCGCCCGCTCAGTTCATTCGAAATGGTCTGGCGGCGGGCCTGCTTGGTATCCTCCGTGGCGAGTTGGTACACATCCGCGCTGCCGAACAACTCTCGGAACTGGATGTCTGCCAGCGCATTGACCTCATCGTTGCGTGT
>JAIOHN010000488.1 GCA_019912985.1 Anaerolineae bacterium
GATCGAGGCCAATCTCGTGGACGAGCTTCAACTCATGCTCTGCCCGGTCGTGTTGGGGGTCGGCAAGCGGCTTTTCGAGGATACCCACTACACCAAAACCATGAAGGTGCTCGAGGCAAAATCCTTCGCTTCCGGCATGATTTATCTGCGCCTGCAGCCTGAAAAGCAAGCGTAGGCCCGTTTCGCGTAAGACAATAGAATGGGATCGGTGCTCAGTGTGCCGGTCCCATTTTCACCACTGAGAGCAAGGCTATGCTCGACCAATTTGCTTCATTTCCTGGACGAGCTTGGCCTCTCCAATTCCCTGCCGACGCCAGGCTCACAGTCATTCATATGAGTCACCATTTTGTCCCAATATGGAACTGAGACTCAAGGGTTCATCCACCTGATCGGCCCATACCTGGATGTTCAACAATTCCATGCTGCCATAGACAGTCGCAAAGGCGATGTCAATCGCATCGCGCCCCCGTGCAATCAGCACACGCCCAATCCGAGGGGAGTTATGACGCGCATCGAAGGTACACCACACCCCATCGATATACACTTCGAACCAGGCATGGAAGTCCATTGGTGTGGGGTCAAACGGGACATTGATGTCCGGTAAATAGCCGCACACGTAGCGCGCTGGAAAATTCAGAGCACGACAAAAGGCCACGCCCAGATGGGCGAAATCCCGGCAGACACCGCGCCGCTGGTGGTAAGCATCCCAGGCGGTCGTGCTCGAGGTACCGTCGCCACCATACACGATGTGGCTGTGGAGCCAATCACAAACCGCTTGAACTTGTGCCCAGCCGCCTTGAACATGACCGAATAACTGCCAGGCGTCGTTCACGAACAGGTCTGAAGGACACAGGCGGCTGGGCAGTGTGTAGATAATCACATCGTAAGGCAGGTTTTCGACTGGAGTCTTCGGCAGATCAGGCAGGACCAGGTCGGGTGTGGGTGGTAACGCGACCAGACCATCGTATTTGATTTGCAGTCTACCAGTCGGCGCAACCAGCCTCCACACTTCATTCCCGTAACTGTCCATGTACTGGTTAATGGGGACAACCGGGTTGGTGTAACGTCTTTCTTCGATCAGATAATGATTGGTGTTGAGCGACGGGCGGAGGACAAACAGCATCGGTGTGGGTTGCGGACACGCATACGTGAGACTACAGCCTACGTGGACATGCATCAGTTTTTGACCTCAATCTCGCTCATTTTCACCCTTTGTCATTCATATGCGGACATACAACACAGAAGCGGCCCGAAGGCCGCTCCCATGCAGTGTGAATTAACGCTCCTCGCCGATTGTCGCGGAAAGGCCGATCTCATTCAGTACGGTCTTCGCCTGCTGACTTTCTGGCGTATGCGGGTTGTTCTTGATCGTTCGCTGCAGCCGATAGATGGCATGTTCATTGCCAGCTCTCGCCAACTCCAACGCTTCCGCAAAGCCCTTTTTGCTGTAACTCCAATCACGCGGCACAACCGGATTATCATACTGTTTCCAGTAGTACTTCAGGTCATCCGCTTCCCAGCCCGGATAAATATCCTCCCATTGAAGCTGGCTGGGATCATGAGGGTGCAGCATATGCTCGGCAATCGTATCCCCCACGGCCAGATAACGGTTGTCTAGCGAGAGCCGCAGTTTGTCCTCGGTATAATTTGGCAGGGCTTTGTGAATGGTCAACGCCGGGAAAAAGAGCGCATCGCCAATCTCATAATTGGTGGCATACCAGACTGGCTCGGCTTCGGAATTAACTTCTGATTCAACCGTAAGGCCGCCTGCGCCGAGTGAGAAGT
>JAIOHN010000489.1 GCA_019912985.1 Anaerolineae bacterium
CGAAGCGGTCACCATTGGTCATCAACTAAGCGATGTGATGATGATTGTACGGGCGATGCTTGGTATGGCGGAGGTCATGTGGTTGCTGGATGGCCGCATAAATGAAGGGATGACGCTTTGTTATGAAGCGCTTGATATTGCTGCCCGATGGAAACCGACTTCATTACTGAGTATCGGCTTAATTCATGCGTCGCTCGGTATAGCTTTATTTGAACAGTACCGTCTTGATGAGGCAATAGAATCTGCGCTGTGTTGTTTGAGATACTGTGAGGATGTTTTTCCCCAACACGCTTTCATGGCTTATATTGTGCTGGTACGGGCGTATAAACTTAAGGGGGCTAATGATGAAATGCGTGTGTTCGCGCAAAAGCTAGAATCTGTACTTACAGCCTTTCCCAGTCTGCCGCATATCAGTTTTAATCTGTATCGAATGCGTATTTGGGTGATCTCGGATGTCGTCAATATAGATTCTTATCTAACACGATTTGATAACGGGAAATTATCCGCAAGTCCCTATTCACGGCTTGCTCTCCAGCTGTTCTTTTTACGCGCCCAGATGGCAGCAAATTCGCTGCCATTGGAAAATGTCATCGCACAATTGGAACCATTACAGGTCGAATTTGAATCAAAAAAGATCTTTGTTTGTTTAATAGATATTCTTGTTCTCAAGGCCCTTGTACTTGGCATCCAGGAGCGTATCAATGAAGCGGTGGCAGTGCTAGAAAAGGCGCTCTTATTGGCAGAGCCAGGTGGATTTGTGTGTATTTTCACCGATGAAGGTATGCCGATGGCGGTACTACTGCGCGAAGCGAAGGCACGAGGGATTATGACGGAGTATGTGACTAGATTATTGACCGCTATGAAGTACGAGTCGTCAGCAAAACATTTCGCATCACCTGAACAGCGCATCATCAGCGAATTTGAGCCACTTAGTGAACGTGAGCTTGAAGTGCTGCGTTTGATCGCTGATGGCGCATCCAATCGCGAGATCGCTCAGGAACTGGTGATTAGCCTGGGTACTGTCAAGAAGCACCTGAACAATATTTTCCTCAAGCTTGATACCCACAACCGCACGCAGGCAGTTGCGGCTGCGAGAAGCCAAAACCTTCTATAACACTCGGCACGGACTTTTTAGGATCAGATGGCCTCTGGGTTGCACAGCGGCTCGCGTTTTCCAAATTCTCTCAGTAACTTCCTTTAGGAACATGATGATTTCCTTCTGAATTTTCGAGATCCATTGTTTCGGCGTCGCTGAACCTGTCTGGAGTAAGGATGTGAAAGCGAGTCGATGTGATGCTTATCACCAGCTGCCAGTGGTGTGGTGGTAAGCTTGAGGGATTTTGCAAAACACACTTCGGGAAGAATCGTGGCACTTATCCGGCTAAAAAGGGAGGATATACATCCTTAGACTCATGATCTTATTATCGTCATGAGAGCTGGTTCACGATATTGTTTCTGTAGTTTTACTGTGAAACGACACACCCACAAAGGCAGCTTAAAGTATCACTGCCAAGCCTGCGGCTAGCCTGGTTTAAACTTGGTGAACGGCATGAATAGCTGCTAACTGCTTGTGCGCGTGGCGGATGCGGGTGTCCATGATATGATTGAAACACCGTGCATGATGTTATGGATATGGAAATAAAGATGGATTTCAGCCGAGAATTTCACGGCCCTAATGCTGGTTACATTCTGGAACTCTACGACCGCTACCGGGATGATCCGGCGTCGGTCAGCGATGAAGCGCGTGCTTTTTTCGAGCACTGGACGCCGCCCACCTCCACCGATGGCGCGCGCTCGGCAGTGGCCGCCGCACCGGAGATTCAAACCATCGTCGGGGCGGTGAACCTGGCGCAGTCAATTCGCGGCTATGGTCACTTGGCGGCACAGCTCGACCCACTGGGGAGCGAACCCACGGGTGATCCCTCACTCTCACCGGAACCGCACGGCATCAGCGACGAGGATCTGCGTCAGCTTCCTGCATGGCTGGTGGGTGGTCCGATCGCGGCAACAGCACAAAATGCTTACGAGGCCATCCAGACGCTTCGTGAAGTCTATGCCGGGAAGATTGGTTTTGATAACGACCACATCCGGCTGCCAGAGGAACGTGAATGGTTGCGCGAGGCGGCGGAATCCCGGCGCTTTCGTGTGAGCGAGGACGCCGATTTCGCTAAAGCGCTGCTGGAACGGCTGACCCAAGTCGAGGCTTTTGAGCATTTTCTGCAAGACACCTTCCCCACCAAGTACCGCTTCTCCATCGAAGGGCTGGACATGATGGTGCCCATGCTGGATGAGATTATTGACGCCTCAACGCAGTCCGGCATGTCCAATGTGTTGATCGGGATGGCGCATCGCGGTCGGTTGAACATCATGGCCCACAATATGCACAAGCCCTATGAGCAGATTCTGACGGAATTTCGTGATCCGCTGGAGATTCAGGAGCTGGTGAATGCCATTGGTTGGACAATGGGTGACGTCAAGTATCACGAAGGCTCGGAACGCGCGCTGGAAAGCCAGCATCCGCAGGGGCTGACCATCAGCATGCCACCAAACCCAAGCCACCTTGAAATGATTAACCCGATAGTGATGGGGATGGCGCGGGCGGCTGGCACACGGGTGGATCGCGGTGGCGCGGCCACATTCGACCCCAATCTGACCATGCAGCTGCTTATCCATGGTGACGCGGCCTTTCCGGCACAGGGGATTGTCTCCGAGACATTTAACCTGTCACAGATCCCAGGCTATTGGAACGGCGGCACCATCCATATTATCGCCAATAACCAGATCGGCTTTACAACCCTGCCAAATGATGGGCGCAGCACTTTATATGCCAGTGACCTTGCCAAAGGCTTCAAAGTACCGATTATCCATGTCAACGCCGATGATCCGCTCGCCTGTCTGGAAGTCACGCGCATCGCCTACGCTTACCAGCGCCAGTTTGAGAAGGACATCCTCATTGACCTGATCGGCTACCGGCGCTACGGACATAATGAACTGGACGAGCCTGCCTTTACGCAGCCGATGTTTTACCAGACCGTGCGCGACCACCCTACCGTGCGCGCGCTGTGGGCGAAGCATCTGGTAGAGCAGGGGACAGTCGATGAAGGTGATGTGGATGCGCTCAAGTCGCAATTCACCGATGAAATGAAGGCCATCAATGACAATCTGCCGACGCTGTTAGAGGAACGGGCGGAAGAACTGCTCGCCCCACCGCAGGAACCACCAGCTCCCGGCGAGGCACGACGCGTGAAAACGGCTGTCAGCTCGGAACGCCTGCAGGCGATCAACGAGTCGCTGAGTCAATTCCCCGAAAACTTCCACTTTTATGGAAACCGCTTTGAACGTGCTATTCGTGGGCGGCGCGAGGTACTCAAGAAGCCGGATGAACCCCTGGTCGATTGGGCTACAGCAGAAGAACTGGCATTTGCCACGATTTTAGAAGATGGCATCACCATCCGGCTGACCGGGCAGGATACACAGCGCGGCACTTTCAACCACCGACATGCAGTGCTGCATGATGCCGAGAGCGGCGAAGCGTTTATCCCGCTGCAAAATCTGGCACAGGCGCAGGCGGCATTTGAGGTTTACAACAGCCCGCTCTCGGAGATGGCGGTGCTGGGCTTCGAGTATGGCTACAGTATGCAGGCCTCAGATCGGCTGGTGATCTGGGAGGCGCAGTACGGCGACTTTGTAAACAATGCGCAATCAATTGTCGACGAATTTATCAGCTCGGCACGCGAAAAATGGGGACAGACACCCTCGCTGGTGATGCTGCTGCCGCATGGCTGGGAGGGGGCAGGCCCTGATCATTCCAGCGGGCGGCTGGAACGCTTCCTTGAGCTTTCAGCCAAGACGAATATGCGCGTGGCGAATCCCACGACCGCCGCGCAGTATTTCCACCTGCTGCGACGGCAGGCGCTGCTGCTGGAAAGTGATCCGCTGCCGCTAATTGTCATGTCGCCCAAGGCCTTCCTGCGCAACTCGGTTGTCAATTCGGCGGCTCGGGAGCTGACCGGGGGCAAATGGGAAGCGGTGATTGATGACCCAGCAGCTGACCCGGAGAAGATCCGGCGGCTGGTCTTTTGCAGTGGCAAATTCTACTACGATCTGGCTGACAGCGAGTATCGTGAGCAGTACTCAGAGGTGGCGCTCATCCGGCTTGAGCAGCTTTATCCTTTCCCCATCCCGGATCTGCAAGCCATCATTGAGCGCTATCCGCACGCCGAGCAGATCGTGTGGGCACAGGAGGAACCCAAGAACATGGGGGCCTGGGATTACCTGGCGTTCCGGCTGGAAAAACTGGTCAATGGGACCTTGCCAGTGGATTATGTGGGGCGGCGGCGCAGCCCAAGCCCTGCTGAAGGATCACTGGCCGCGCACAAGACCAACCAGGCCATGATTACCGAGTATGCCTTCAACTGGGAATTCAAAAAGTGACGCACTGTGGAGGATTGTGATGTCTGTTGAAATTGTCGTACCGGATATGGGCGAAGCGGGGCTTGAAGCGACGGTCAGCCGCTGGCTTAAGCAGGTCGGAGAAGCGGTCAAAGCGGGTGAGGCGGTGGTTGTTCTGGAGACGGACAAGGTCGATCTCGAAGTCGCAGCGGAAGCGGATGGCACGCTGGAAAGCATCGACCGCGAGGCTGGGCAGGATGTCGAAGTTGGGGAAGTGCTGGGGCATATTGACGAAAGCCGTGCGCCAAGTGCGGCGAAGGAAACCCAGGAGCGCGCCCCGGTTGAGGCCAGCGCCCCGGCAGAAACGCAGGAAGCTGCACCCGCCCAGATCGAAAAAGATACTAGCCCCAGCGCTACCCCAGTCGCCCGACGTATGGCCGAGCAGCAGAACATCGATCTTTCCCAGGTTTCAGGCAGCGGGGTGCGTGGCCGCGTAACCCGTGAAGACGTTGAAAAATTCCAGAGTCAGCAGCCAGCACGTGCGCCAGTGGATGGACAGAAGAAATCTACTGAAGCACCTGCTCGCAGCCGCGCCAGCGAGGAAGAACGCGTGCCAATGTCGCGGCGGCGGCGCACGATCGCGCGGCGGCTGGTGGAGGCACAGCAGACCGCGGCCATGCTGACCACCTTCAACGATGTCGATATGAGCGCCGTGATGGAGATGCGCAAGCGACGTAAGGAGGCTTTTCAGGAACGGCATGGTGTCAGCCTGGGACTCAGTTCGTTCTTTGTGAAGGCGGCGATTGGGGCGCTGAAAGCCATGCCGCAGTTGAACGCCGAGATCGATGGCGACGACACCATCCTCAAGCGTTACTACGACATTGGCGTGGCGATTGGCGCGGAAGAAGGGTTGGTCGTGCCAGTGCTGCGTGATGCCGACCGCATGTCATTTGCCGACATTGAAGCGGCAATCAAGCGCTTTGCCAAGCAGGCAGGTGATGGCACACTGTCGCTGGATGATCTGCGCGGCGGCTCCTTTACCATCACCAATGGTGGTATCTTCGGCTCACTGCTCAGCACGCCGATTTTGAATCCGCCACAGGTCGCTATTCTGGGTCTGCACCGCATTGAAGACCGCCCGATTGCGCTTAACGGCGAGGTGGTCATCCGCCCGATGATGTACATGGCGCTGAGCTACGATCATCGCATTGTCGATGGTCGTGAGGCGGTGCAGTTCCTGGTGCGCATCAAGCAGCTCATTGAAGACCCGGAAGTGCTTTTGATCGAAGGGTAAAATGGCAAGACCTGGTGGTCAAACGGACTTCCCTGGAATAAGCGTTTGTCTACTTCAGGTTGATAGTTGCTTAGGATAAGAAACAGGCGATGATTTCACCCTACGAGTGGCTGGTTACAAAATTGACATTCAGCCGCTGGTGGAGAAATATCATGAACGCTATGCGGGATGGATCGCCAACAACATCGCGGATGGTGTCTTTGGCGGCTTTCATGGCATCGAGAGTGTGGTCCTGGTCGGTGGTGCGCTGCTGGTCGAGGATTTCACACGCGAATGGTATGGCGATAAGAACCTCTACCGCAAGAAGTCGCCCACCGCACGGCGTATTCGTCCCGTCGATTTCAACTGTGTCGGCGGTACTTGTCAGTAGAATCCAGGTAAGTTATTGCCTGACCGCTTGAAGGACAGTTTGGACGAAGGGTTTGACATGGTCATGGGGTTTGCTTCGGTGAAAGGCATGTTCCCCTAGGACAGTAGCCCCATGCGTTGTAAGCATCGCGCTGAGCTTATGCAGACTGCTACGTGGGTTAAACGCATAGGTGCAAAAGACAGCAACCTCTTTTCCTTTAAGCGAGGGAAGTGCAGGAACCCACAGCTCAGCTCCGGCAGGCTTAACGCCGAAGAGGATAAAGCCCTGAACCCAAGTTCCAACAAACAGCACATCGGCGGTTTCGACGTCTGCCTTCTGGACTTCGATCACAGATTTGATGACCGTTTTGTGATTTAACTCGCGAGCAGCTTGAGCAATCGCTTCCGCCGTATCACGTGTGTGCCCACCGCGGCTTTGGTACAGTATGAGTACGTTCACTAAGGTTTCCTTTAACCAGAAACAGATTCTTTACTTCAAACAGAACAAGATACCCCGCAGAAAGTGTGAATTCGCCAGACGAACCGGGTGAGGCACTATCTACTGACAAACTGCAACTCGAAAGTAACAGTGTCTATACGGTCTTTTGGACGTTGTATTCCAGGTTCACTTTGAACACCTCCGCCCACATGCGAATAGCATCCTAGCCTCATGATCGATCCTTTTAATAAGTTTTAGGTCATTAAAAAGTGGAGGCAAGTGACGTAGTTCACATCTTTTAATGCATACCCTCATACTGAGAGATCACCCCACTGTACACAAATATGCTGAACTGTGACATTTGGATGGTGGTTGTTTTCATACCGAGCGTTTCTCGATGGCTCAGATTCCGAGGACTATGTGACAATTATCCCCCTGTGGCAGTGATCCTTATCGCTACCTTAACCAGGGCGTGAGGTTTAAACTCATGTGGAGAAAAATAGGCGGAGTGAGCCAACATGATCGCTACGAATATGACTCATCAGGAGCGAGTTCAGGATTTTCTCGCTCAGAAACGAATTGCTGTCAGCGGATTGTCACGCACCAAAGACAGTGGTGCAGGTGCAATTTACCTCAAATTACGGGACCATGGCTACCAGGTGTTCCCCATCCATCCAAATGCTGAAGCCCTCCATGGAGATACCTGTTACCCCAACCTCAGCGCGATTCCCAGCGGCGTAGACGCGGTATTCATCATGAACAGCCCGGACATCACCAACGCGATTGTGGATGAAGCGCTGGGATTAGGTATCCAGCGTGTCTGGATGCATAACAATACCCTGATGCCATCCAGTGTTTCAGAAACTGCCGTTAACCAATGTCGCGCAGCCAATATCAACGTAATTTCGGTAGGATGTCCGATGATGTTTCTTGAGCCAGATTTTTTCCACAGCTGCATGCGTTGGATGATCCGGGCGACAGGTCGCATGAAGTAAAGTTCCGTACCTATGAAGTGCGAAATATCAGAGTGAGGCGAAACCTAGCATTTTACGAATGGCTATAGTTTTGGCCGCTTTGGCATGAACAACTGTCAGTGTGCTGATCGGTATAATATCCGCATTTTCTGCTCAGACACAATAATAGAGACAGGATCCCAGATTCAAAACTATCAGTACGAAGGAGCATTTCCATGAGTTATGTGATTAGCACCCATAACCTCAGCAAGTCATACAACGGGGTGCAGGCGCTCAGATCACTCAACTTAGAAGTCCCTCAAAATGCAATCGTAGGTTTTCTAGGACCCAATGGTGCGGGTAAAAGTACCACGATCAAGTTGCTATTGGGCTTGATTCGCCCTACAGGCGGCGGCGGCACGGTCTTTGGATTGGATATCCTGCGGGATAGCGTGAGCATTCGGCAGCGGGTAGGATACTTGGCACAACAGCCACGCTTTTATGATTACATGACTGCTCGTGACATTCTGCGCTTTACGTCTCGCCTGTTCTTTCATGAAGATACAAGAGCGGTAGATCGACGCGTTGATGAAGCGCTGGAACTAGTGAATCTGACTCAGAAAGCGGATAGACGTGTCAAGGGATTTTCTGGCGGCGAGTTACAACGGCTGGGGATAGCACAAGCGCAGATCAACAAACCAGAACTCCTCATTCTTGATGAGCCAGCTGCCTCATTAGATCCGATGGGGCGTCATGATGTACTGCAAATCATGGAGAATCTGCGTCATCAGACAACAATTTTCTATTCGACGCATATTTTGGACGATGTACAGCATATCAGTGATTACGTCGTCATCCTGGATCATGGCAATCTGATCAAACAAGGAACCACCACATCTTTATTGCAGAGCAGCACGGAACCGAGTTACACACTTACTCTGGAAGGTAAGACAAGCGCTGTGCGAGCACGACTTACCGAGCAACCATGGTTTTCAGCACTCGACGAAAAAGAAGTAAATGGCTTACACCTATGGCATGTGAGAGCGAACAATGAGGCCTGCGCGAAGCAAGAATTGTTACGCCTCATCCTGAACGATAGTGGAGTCAATGTACTGGCATTCGGACGAGAAGAGGTCGAACTTGAAACAGTGTTTATGCGATTAATTGACGGAAAAAAGTATTCATGAACCTTATTCAGCCGAGTCAAGCTCTATTGGGGTTTCGACCGCTGTTTGCTAAAGAAACCCGAAAATGGTGGGGAACAAATCGCTGGTGGGTACAAGCCCTTCTCTGGTTAGTCTTACTCAATGGCGTGCTGGCGATGACACTTTTTGTCCTCCCGGGCCTGACAACCCCGGAAGGCGAAGCGGTGATGTCGGATACTCCATTTGAAGCAGGCATGCAAGTTTTCTTTGGACTAAGTGCGATGGCGCTTGCGATTGGTGTGGCTATTCTGACACAGGATGAAATCATTGGCGAAAAGGAAGCTGGAACCGCTGCCTGGGTACTCTCAAAACCTATATCGCGTAGCGCCTTTATTCTGTCCAAGGTCACTGCACATGCTATCAGCGTTACTGTACTCATGATTCTGCTGCCTGTGACTGGAGCATACATCCTGTTTACTTTCAGTGGAGCAGGTGAGGTTCTGTTAATAAACTATGTAATAGCAGCAGCTTTGATTTTGCTACATACATTGTTTTATCTGATGCTGACGCTAATGATGGGTGTTTTAGCCACTAGCCGGGGAATTGTACTTGGTGTGTCGCTGGGGTTCTTTCTAATTGGGCAGCTCGTGGCAGGATTTCTCCCTGTGTTGGACTTTGTCACCCCGTGGTTACTGCCAAATATTGCGGTTGGTGTTGGTCTAGGGGGAATTGTGCCGGAATGGACTTTTCTACCGGTGCTTGCTTCATTAGGATGGATCCTGGTTTTCCTATTCATCACGATTCGGCAGTTCAAGCGCACCGAATTATAGTTGCTTTAAATGGCAACAGTCACTCAAGTGTCAATCACAACGGCTACGGCTTGCCCTTGTCATGCTGGCCGGGATAGGGGAAATGCAACTTCTGGGCCGCCTACTGCTTGCCCTGCTCCGTTCGCCGGTTGTAGTGTTCGGTCGTCGTCACACTGGCATGCCCCGCCAGCTTCCGCACCGTCACGATGTCCACGCCTCGGTCCAGTAAGCCCCCCAACGTCCGCCTCAGGTCATGGGGTGAGAAGTCCTTTACCCCGGCTGCCTCTGCTCGCTTCTTCAGCAGTTTGTAGACCGCCAGAGAGCAATTTGACGGCTTGGTGTGTTGGGGTCTGAGATAAACTTCAGCAGTCAACAAGCTCTCCTTACTACACTTATTGCATCACAAACCGCCACCGTTCAGATCCATCGCCTCAGCAAAACGGCGCAATGCTTCCAGATGGGCACTGGGTGAGGTGAAACCACAATCCGTCGTTTGTAATACAGCATGAGTGGCTC
>JAIOHN010000490.1 GCA_019912985.1 Anaerolineae bacterium
CCTGAATACAGCATCGATGCAATTGCCGCTAACGGCGATGCGCGTCTGGATGTGCTTAAAATCTGGGGTGACGAGGAACACGAACGGGAACGCCTGCTCATTCCGCAGCCCGACTGGGAGACTGCACGGGCCAACGCTGAAACCACTCACGACATGCTGGCTAAAGACGAGTTACAGGCGGCGATGACGCTGGTCGAACTGGCTGGTATCGAAGCAGGCGTAATTGACCCGCAGCGCGACGACCCGCGTCTCTTTACGGAAGGTCCACCCGATCCGTTTACCACCATCCGCGAACGCGAACTGACGCAGACAGTGGAAGTGACCGAAATGGACACCGAACCCCACACCCCGGTCACACTCGAACCGGAAGCGCCCGACTACCCAACCATGTACCGCGAGTTTGCCGCCGAAGCTGCCCGTGAGCGCGAAGCGAACGCGGTGCTGGAAGGTGCGGACTGGTTTGATGCGACCTTTGCGAAAGCCGACACCGAACTGCTGCAACCTGTCAATGACACCGTGAATTACGCAGTGGTGGTACAAGAGACCGATCCCTGGACGCGAGAGCTGATGGTTGAGAAATACTGGAAAGAGCCTGGCGGTTATCTGGGGTTGCAGTCGGTGACGCTGGATACGTGGGACTCGGAGGATGAGAAGGGACGCGAACAGGCGGAGCAGGCGCGGGAGGCACTGCTCGAAGTTCATGACGGGCGTGGGCTGGAAGCGATGATGCATAAAGCCGAACTCACCGCTGTCGAAAATGACTGGTTGGATGGGGATCGGGTTGACCCGCGCCTGTTTACGCAGGGGCCGCCGGATCGTTTTGAGACGCTGGCGCAGCAGTTGGAAGGGGAAATCAATCCCTACTGGAATACGGATGGCGAGAAGATCGAAGACCCTGCGCCGCAGCCAGCGGTAGAAAATCCCTACTGGCGGCTTGATCCGATTCCGGTGAATGATCCTGAAGGTGAACCGTTAGGGCAATCCTTGCATATGGTCGTTTATCCGAACGTAGAACGCGACCTGGATGCCGTTGGCAGTCCGGCGATGGCGGCGGATGAGCCGTTCCGAATGCTGGAGATGGCACATTTCGAGACACCAGAAGCGGTGGATAGGTTCGGTAAAGACTTCAACGGTTATCTCATTCCCGGACTGCTGGACGGACCCGAATTGGCAGTCGAGGTGGCACGGCTGGAAAGACTGCCTGCGGAGTGGAAAACGCTCGAAGGCGACGACATGAAAGCCTACCAGAACGCCGAACTGACGCTCACCCGCGACCCGGCGGATTGGCATCCCTACAACCCCCATGCCGAACGCGATGCGCGTATTGCGGCGGAAGGGCTGTATACCGATCCGATTCAGCAGGTCGTTGAGCAGGATGAACCGGAGATTACATCCGGCACACCGGAACTGGACTTTTAAGCGATGGTTGCGCTCAAACCACAGACTGCACTGGGCGGTTTTGCCCTGGTTACACTGCTGCTGGTTGGCGCTGCCGTCGGACGGGTATTGGGCGTGAGCTTTGGCGAGGCGCTCTACCTGACCGGGGTGCTGCTGGTCATACTCGGCTGGCTGGGCAATCGGGTGATGCTGCGATACTGCGCCAATCCATCTAAAGATCGGGGGGCGTAACCGATGTTCTACTGGTTATTCACCGAGGGGCGGGCGCTGCTGGGCGGCTGCCTTGCCCCGCTCCTCTGTCTGACACTCACGGCGCCGATCATGGTCAGCGCCATGCTGGGGGCAGGTATCCAGCGCACCAGCGCAACCCAGGGTGTAGTGGGTTGGAAGCGTGGCGCAAAATTTTTTGCTCACCTGCTCGTTGTTCTGGGTGTTTCCGCCCTCTATCTTACATTGCTCGGCGACATGGCGGTGCAGCCGCTGCGCGGGCGGCAGTCCACCAACGATTTTGTCCAACTGCTCGTCGGTGCGCCACCCAATATCAACGCCATGCGGTTGTTCATGTTCGGCATGATGCTGGTTATGCTGTGGTTCTTCCTGATCATCGGGCTGCACAGTGGGATCAAAAACGGCGGTTGGCTGCGTGAACGGGTGGATCGTCTGCGAAATCCACAGGTCAAGCGCGGTGCGCTTGGTTCATCGCACTTTTGCACGATGCGCGAGTACAAACGCTTCAGGCGCGAAGATGTCGAAGGGTTATCATTGCTCGGCGCATTCTGGGGCGAACAAAAACGCCGCCTTGATCTGGGTATGGGACGGTTTTCGCTCAGCGGTGAAGATGTGGCACGCGGTATCCTGACGCTTGGCGGTCCCGGTTCCGGTAAGACGCAGGGCATTATCCTGCCCGCGATTGCGGATCGGATGCTGGCGGGACATTCGCTGGTGGTGGCTGACCCGCAGGGCGAAATCACCGGGCATGTGCTGAAGTATGCCGCTGTCACCCGCCATCTGGTCGTCGTCCATGACCCGACCAGCACCATTGGGCCGCGTTACAACCTGGCGGAAGGTATTGACAATGTATCCGATGCCCGCGCCATTGCCGATGTGCTGGTGCCCTCTGCCGCAGGTGACAACCGCTTCTGGACCGACAGCGCCGCCGCGCTGCTGGCCGCCTGTTTAATCCGCTTTCCCAATCTCGGCGAAATTTA
Organism: Anaerolineae bacterium; assembly: GCA_019912985.1. Taxonomy (GTDB): domain Bacteria; phylum Chloroflexota; class Anaerolineae; order Aggregatilineales; family Phototrophicaceae; genus JAIOHN01. The sequence continues at coordinate 2,607 of JAIOHN010000490.1, forward strand.
CAACGCCATGAATGACCTTAAAGGGTTGGCTGGCAAACTGGCATCCCAAAAGGATGACGCGGCGCTGCTGGCGAACAGTTTTATTGCCTC
>JAIOHN010000491.1 GCA_019912985.1 Anaerolineae bacterium
GTTCCAGGTCAGTCTCAAAGCCCGCGATGCAGGCTGGACGCTCGACGAAGCGCTGCTGGCGCTGGCCGATCTGCATGTCTGGCAGCCTGCGCCGCTGCATCACTGCCAGGAAACACCCGCCCAGCGTTATGTTGAAGCCCGTAAGACCATCCAGTCGGCCTATTCGCGCCTGCCCAGACGGGAAACCACATCGCCCGATCATCAACACGGTCAGATACCCAACAGCGTCCGTGAACATCTGGTCAGGGGAGGGGAAACCCGAACCATGCGCCTGCTCGATGGCCTGCGCCTTCGGGGCATTAAACCCGGCGATGCATTTACGACCGGGGGAGCACTCGCCTTATTAAACGGTATCGTTGGTCGCGACTCGATCTATGCTGCCTTGAAGTTCATCACCCACACCGGCGACGCCCTTTTCCGGTGGCAGGGGGCTTCCCCCCTGAACCCCCCATCCCCTGCGAATGCTGCTTCTGAAACCCAAATCGGAACCAACAAATGCTTTATTGGTAGGGAAGAAAAATCAGGAAAAAGTCCAAATCATCGCCCGGCAGCCGTCTACATCATGCCCAGCGACGCCGAACTTTGCGCCCGGCTGGGCCTCGAATTTGAGCCTGCCTACAGCGACCCCATTACCCTCGATGACCTGTCCAGCGCCAAAGGGGCGCGTATGGCTCTTCACCGCGAACTGATCCGCCGCCGTCCGGGGAACTACACGCGCGGCTGGCTGGCGCGCCGTCTGGGTGTCACCCGTGAAACCATCGACACCTATACCCGCGAAACCGAGGGCATCCGCGTCCGGCACTGCTTCTGGGAACAGCCCATCTTCTGGTCAAATCTGAACACGCTGCCGGATGAAATCGAGGTTGCCGGGGCCTTCTTGCAGGATGAAAACGGTAAACGTTATCCGCCGCAGCGCGACATCGCCCGCCGTCTGCTGGGGCAGGGCAAAAAGATTGTCTATCGGCGGCAGGATGCCAACTACTACTGGTTCGAAGAGGCCGATTCAAGTCCAACTCAAAATCTGCTGCTTAGACAGGCCGAAGAACTGACGCGCCTGCGCGGGGCGCATCCGAAAATCACGCCGGTCTATGTTCCCTACATGGAAACGGCGGCATCCGGTCAATCGGACGCTAAAAAGCCGGTTTACATCTGGACACGGACGCCGAATACGGAGCCGGTTAAAGCAGCCGACGCGCCACCCGTAAAAATACCAAATAATCCACTGCCGCCGCTGGGCAAGCGTCATTATAAAAAGCCGCTGCCGGATGGGGATGCGGAATACATGGCGCAGAAACTCTACGCGCAGATGCGGGAAAAATCGACCGACGCGAAAGGGCTTATCAGCCGGGCGGCTGCCCGCCGTCTCGTGACGACCTATGGCATGTACTTGGTCGGGCAGGGCTTGGCCGTCATCGCCCGCCGCAAAAACATCACCAACCCGACCGGCTTTTTAATCACCTGGCTCCGGTCGGAAAGCCGCAGGCTGTAGGGGAGGATTTGAAATCCTCCCCTTATATTTCTCTACTCGCCCAGTACAAATACTGCCGCCGTCAACCCAGGCACGGTAAACGTCCCCGTTTCGGCATCAAACGCCGCCGTTTGTACGACCGCATCGGCAGAATCCGCCAGTACCGGATGCAGTTCAAATGCCAGCCCGGCCAGCGCATCGTCCGCGAAGGTCTGCTCATCAGGATGGGCGTTGAAAATCACGAGAATCTGTTCCGCGTTTGGATCAAGATCGGCCAGATCGCCGTCGTCAGCAATCGCCATCACAATCAACCCCGGAAGCTGATCCGGCCCGGTGTTCGGGAATGTCACCCGTGCTTCAATATCTTCAGCCATTTGCAGCCGGAACAGCGGCGAACTCTTGCGGACACGCAAAAATTCCTGCACATGCGCCACACTGCTCAGGATGTCCTCGCTGGTTGGCTTCAGCGCCGGATCGGCCAGCAGCGGCTGCATCGTCGGCCAGTTATCCTGGTTGTCGCCCGCGTTCGGCAGCCCGACGCCCCAGTTGTTGCTCTGGTAGGTGAAGTCTAGCCGGTTGAACCAGTCGCCGGAATTGTAACTGTTGCGATCCATCGACTTCGAACGCAGCATATCGTCGCCCGCGTGGATGAACGGCACGCCCTGGCTCAGCAGCACAATGCTGTGGCCGAGGTTCTGGATGCGCACCATATCACTCATCGTCATATCCGGTAGCTGTTTATAGGCCAGGATGTCCCACAGCGTCTCGTTATCATGGGCCGAGATGTAGACGATATGTTCCTGCGGGTCGAGCGTGTAGCCTGCTGGCGAGCCATTATAGAGGATGTCCGCGCCCGTCACCGTATCGCCCGCCGCGTTGACCAGTTCGTAATCGCGCAGGTTGCCCGCCAACCCGATGCGGATTTGATCTTCAAACAGCAGCAGCCGCGCCCGCTGTTCCTCCTCCGTCCCGCCCGTCAATTCATTGGAATACAGCGACAATCCGCTGATGAACCCCTGGAAAACGCGGTCGCCAAACGGGCTGCCGCCGCGCACTGCATCGCGCAAACGGTCGTTGAACGTGCCGATGCCCGTGCCGCCCATGTTAAGCTGTGTCGCGTTCACGCCCCGTGCGCCGCCCTGTACCTCGCCGAAGTCCCAGCCCTCGCCGTAGACGTAGATCGACTTGCCATCCACGCCGCTGTTTTCGACTGTCAGCGCGTCCAACGCCGCCCGCACCTTTTCCATATTGGCGCGCATGTGGTGGCCCATCAGGTCGAAACGGAAACCATCGACTTTATATTGCGTCGCCCACGTCACCACCGAGTCGACCATCAGTTTTTCCATCATGGCGTGTTCGGTCGCCGTGTTGGCGCAGCAGGTGCTCGACGCCACCAGACCGGTGTCGGTCAGCCGGTGGTAATATCCCGGCACGATCCGATCCAGCACCGAGCGCTCGCCCTGGCCGCTCGAATTGGTGTGGTTATAAACCACGTCCATCACCACCCGTAAGCCGCTGGCGTTGAGCGCCTGCACCATCTCGCGGAACTCAATGATTCGCGTAGTCCCATTGGGGTTGGTTGAGTAGCTGCCCTCCGGCACGGTGTAATGCAGCGGATCATACCCCCAATTGAAGGCGTCCAGATCTCGCAGCGGTTGCAAAATCGCCTGCTGTTCTTCTGAATCGGAGGGTAGGGCGGCCAGTTCGTCATTATCCGGCTCCTGGCGTTCGGCGGCGTTCTCGTTGATCGTCGCGATGTCGAATGCCGGCAGCAGGTGGATGTGCGTCAATCCAGCCTCGGCCAGCGCCCGCAGGTGCTTCATCCCATCCGATTCCGTCTCCGTGAAGGCCATGAACGTCCCGCGCAGGTCTTCCGGCACGCTCATATCGTTGACGCTGAAGTCGCGGACGTGCAGTTCATACAATACGATGTCCTCAGACGCGGCCAGCGGCGGTTTTTCCATGTCCGCCCAACCGCTTGGTTGCAGGGCAGTATCGTCCAGGTTCACGATCTGGCTGCGACTGCTGTTCATCGACAGGCTGAACGAGTAGGGGTCTGTGACACGATTCGTCACAATACTCTGCGTGCTGGGGGCGTACACCCGCACGTTGTACAGGTAATACTTGCCCGTCCAATCCGCTTCACCGGTCACGCTCCACACCCCCGTCGCCCGATCCAGCGTCATCGGAACCCGTTCGCTCTCCGTCGCCGGGTCAGCGTCGTCGAACAATTCGAGCTGCACCCGCTGCGCCGTCGGCGCCCATACCGCCAGCGTCGGCACGTCGCCATCATACGTCACGCCCAGCGCGCCATCATAGGTGTACAGATCATCCAGCACGCCCGGAATTTGCAGCCCGGTTCCATCCAGCGCCGTACCATCCGCGCCAATCGCCGCAATGCCGGCCTGACTCTTCAGGATACCGGGGACAATGGCTGCATCGTCTTCGTTGATGGTGAAGGCTGCATAACCCTCCAGATGCGGGAAATGTGCCAGCACATCCGCGCTCAGGCCATCCGGGTTATAGGTCAGGTCAATTGAATCCCCGCCCGCGAAACCGGTTTCATTACCCTCCAGCGTCGCTTCCGGCGAATAGAACAGTTTGAAGGCTGTGCCCTCGACCGGTATATCGCCGATGTCCCAGGCAATCGTATCCACTGTAACCCAGTGCGCTTCCGATTGGGTCAGATCGGGCGTGCTCGCCACCACGCCGACGACCGGCATAAACTCCACGCCAACCAGCAGGGTGTTGTCGGATGTATTAAAGATGAAGGCGACCGGTGTCTCATCCGCCGGGACGGTGAAGGCGATGTTCGCCCCGCCCGCCGCGCCATCTGCGCCGTAATTCTCGTCCCAGCTTTCATTCACCGCCGCTTTGACCTCATAGTCACCCGCTGGAATCGCGTCGGTGGTAAAGACGAACAGACCATCGCCGTCCGGGTCTTGCAGCCACGACCGCAGGCAGTCCGGCTGCCAGTCATCCGGGCAGCCCAGTTCGCTCTGGAAGCTGCCCGGCGCGGTCACGATCCGGTCGCCCACGCTGTCGGCGGCCCAGTGTGTCTGATGGTCATAATAAAATTTGACGGTAGTATCTTCACTCAGACTGAGCGGCACATTCGGCCCACCTCCGTCGCCGTTCCCACCGTAATTCTCATCCCATGTCCCATTGATCGCGACCTTGTATTCATAATCGCCAGCGGGCAGATCAAAACTGCCTTGCCACAGGTTATCGTCGGCGTCGAATGTCAGGGTAGTGGCCGCACAATCTGTCTGCCAGTCGCCATCGCAGCCCGCCGCGCTCTGGAGCGTGCCGGGGATCACGACCATATCCGGCTGCGTTTCTACGGGCGGCAGCACGATGATCGGCTGCGCGCCGGGGGGTGGGGCGGCCTGCCCGATGATCGACTCATCCACCACCGCGCTGATCGCCTTCGTCTCTAACTCAAAGCTGAGCGTGACCTGGGCATAATCGACCGGCACGCTCAGGGGAATATTCGCCCCGTCGCGGATGCCCTCCGCGCCATAATTCTCGCCCCACGACTGGTTGATCGCGATCTTGAACTCATAATCGCCCGCCGGGACCGAAACGACCACCACCGTAAATACACCATCGCCGTCCTCGTCGGTCAGTTGCGACAGCAGGCACGCCGGTTCCCAATCGCCGCCGTTGCCCGTCGTGTCGTCGCATCCAATCTCGCTTTGATAATTGCCCGGCGCGGTCACGATCTCCGACTGTGCCCGGACGATGAAGCCGACGCTGAGGAACATAAAAACGAGACAAAAAATAATGAACTGGAATTGCCTAACCTTTGTTTTAGGGGGATTGAACTGCCGATATAACATCTTGTGCTCCTCGAATTAAGTCCATGAAATCTTTTATGGGAATATCAAATTGTCACTCGCTGAACGCTCTGGGTTTCCAGAGGGCATGTGACCCTGAATCGGTATTTCATCATATGGCGTTGAGCATTTTACGCTTTGCCCTGAATATATTTCTTAACTTTAGCGCATTTCGAGGCCTGTCACCGCCGCGAACCAAATACGGCTCTGCTGATAAAAGGGCAGGGGATGTGAAGCTGAAACGCTTTGAGGGAAGATTACCTGTGTAAATCCAGGCGGTAGCGCTCAGAAAATGATTTACAACAGGCTATTCTAGACGCTTTAAATCTGGTAAAATACCCAAACGAGGTCACACAGCTTACAGCGCAGAACATCAGACGTTAATCAGAATTTGAAAAAAGGTTAAGTTTGGGTTGTAAAATTCTGACAACTCTTGTATGATACTCTTCCCGCGCGAAAACAGCGCAGGGCGCAGCTTAACAACAGGATAGTGAGATGGAAAGAGGCGGGGGACGAGCCCGCGAAAAAGGTCGTAAAGAGACAGAAAGCAGGAGCAATCCTGTCAAAATCAAACGGAGAGTTTGATCCTGGCTCAGGATGAACGTTGGCGGCGTGCCTAACACATGCAAG
>JAIOHN010000492.1 GCA_019912985.1 Anaerolineae bacterium
AGCATGGGCTGCACCGCCGGGTTGAAACTGCGGCAGGTCATCGACAACGTGGAACACATTCTCGCACTGGAACTCATGGCAGCGGCGCAGGGCATCGATTTTCGCAAAGACGAGATCGGGCACAGCGCGCGCCTGGGCAAGGGCACGAAGCCGGTTTATGATCTGATTCGCCGCAATGTCCCGTTCATCGAACACGACACCGTGCTCTATGAATTCATCGAGGCGATGAGGAAATCCGTCATAACCGGAGAAATTGCACACACCGCCAATGAGCACCTCAGCAAGCGGTAGCGTGGCGGCGGCCCAGCGGGAAAGCCCGATTAGTCAACCCGCCAAATAGCGCATTTGCCCGCCAAAATTCCCGCATATCCTTGTCATAAACGATCAACTCCATCCGCTTCAACAACGGAAAATCGTCAATGTCGATACCCGAAGATACTCAACCGAATTTAGCCATCGCCAATGTGAGTGGTGTTGCACCGCCACCACCTCTGCTTTTTTACGGTATATTGTTTTTGTTCGTGCTCATGATCATTACACCGATTGGAAGCATCATCGCATTTCGCGAGATACTGCGACCGGGACAACAACAGCGTGTTGTTAATATGCTCCCCTTTATGGAGGCTTTTTTGCCGCCCAGACCCAGCCCTGGCGATACACTTCCGACGCCCATGTCAGGTGGGGATTTGGACAGCGTATCTGATTCCCTGCTGTCGATCTCAATTTCAACGCCACTGCCAACATTGTTGTCTGAGGAAATCGTTCCAACAGTCATACCGACCTCGCAGGAAGCCACCTTACGAAAACCTGCAACACCGTCACCCGCGATAACTCCAACCATGAGACCGTCAGCTGTCCCTTCAGTGGTACCGACCGAAATCACTGCGCTCAGTTCAGCGCCCGCTATACCCACCAGCGGGCGGATGTATGGCTTCCGTCACGAGCAGCAGACATGGAATAACTGCGGACCGGCGAGCATCACGATCGCATTAAGTTACTATGGTTGGCCTGAAGATCAGGAATTCGCCAGGCGAATCTTGCGTCCAGATCGAGAAGATAAAAATGTCACACCGGACGAAATGGTTGCTTTTGTAAACGCGGAAACTAATATTCGTGCCCTCTGGCGGATGGGCGGAAGCCTTGATATGCTGCGGTTGCTAATCGCCAACGAATTCCCCGTCATTATTGGCACAGGTTACATGCCCGAAGGTTACGATTGGCTAGGGCATTACCAGACTGTTGTCGGTTTCGATCCTGGCTCGTTTTATATCTACGATAGCTTCATCGGCACAGGCGAAAATGGAGAAGGATACGCGCGACCGGTTGCAGAAGTGGATCGAGAATGGCAGCACTTTAATCGACGATTCATTGTACTTTATCCACCAGACCGTGGGGCGCAACTGCTGTCCCTGCTAGGTGATCTTGCTGATCCGATGGCCGCTGCCGCGGCTGCTTTTGAGACGGCACAACAGGATGCACGTACCAATCCTCGAAATGGATTTGCATGGTTCAATATTGGGACATCATTAGTAGCGCTCGGGCAGTACCAGCAGGCAGCTTTGGCGTTCGACCAGGCACGGCAGGTAAACTTGCCCTGGCGGATGTTATGGTATCAATTTGGCCCCTATGAAGCCTACTACAATATAGGCCGGTATAGTGAATGTCACGGCACTGGTGCAATCAAACCTCAATAACGGCGGTCAATATGTCGAGGAAACATTCTACTGGCAGGGTATGGTCTATGCCGCTCAAGGCCAAACAGCAGACGCGCGTAACGCATTCCGTCAGGTCTTGTCTATCAATCCCAACGCTGCCTTTGCACAAGAGGCATTAAATCGGTTGGGATAAAGGCAGGACATTGTGTTTTGTGTAGTGAGATGCGGTAGTCTTACTTACGTTCAGGCTGGTTGTTCGATTAGACTCGTTCGGAATTATGATCATGTTTGATCGCCGTGATCTGTGAGTCAGCTAAGACCCCACCGTTTAGCAAGCAACAGCCGCTGTCGCGAAAAAGTGAAAGTCCATGAGAAATGGATGAGATCAATACCTCCAACCTCAGTCACCGCATCACCCGCTGGCGCTGGCAGGCACCAATGCTGGCGCTGCTGCTCGTACTCGCTCACCAACTTGTAGAACACATCTGGCTGATCCATTTACCCACGTGGCAGCATTTCGCTACACAGGTGCTATTTTACGGGCTAATTGGGCCTACATTAACCTGGTGGGCACTCACGTCCCTACGGCGAACGGTCGTGGAGGCGGAAGCCGCTGAGCAGGCCCTTCACAATGCGCATACCACCCTCACTGAGGTCAATAAGCAGTTAAGCTTTCTGCTTCGAGTCAACCGACGGCTTGCCGAGGCAGAAGACGAAGAGACCCTGAATGATACGATTCTGAGACTACCCCTCGAGATAGTTCCAGCGGTTGGCTGCACGTTCGTTCGCTTCGACCAGCATCAAATGCCGTTGTTGCCCCTTCACCACGGCAATCTCGACCCACTCCTATCTGAAACCTGGGCTGCCCAGATGACTGACGCCCGCAAGCGAAAGCAGTGCAAATGTCACGCCTGTGATCCCGTTGCAACGGTCACCCTCTGTCCTCTCTTCCGAGACATAAAAGATACGATTGAAGTGGGAGAAGCGCACTGCCTTAAATTGATACGTGGTGATCGAACCTTCGGCGTCTTAATCATCTATCTGCGCATTGGGCGATCACTCACGATGGATGAACGTGCCTTGTTGGAAGCAACCGCACAGGAAATATCGCTGGCACTGGAAAGCCAGGCACTGCGAGCACGAGAACTCGCCATGCTGGCTCGACTTCAGCAGGCAAGCCGACTGAAAAACCTGAATGAGAAGCTAGAAAATATGCTGGTTTATACGGTTGACGCTCTGGAAGCAGCGGGCGGTACGTTGTTCGTGATCAACCCTGAAACAACCGATTTGAAGATCCTGGCTCAAACGGGACAACAGGTGGAAGCAGAATTCCCAAGAGCATGGATGGTCGATGTCCGACAAACCAAGACCCCGATTATTCGCCGTTTGGAAGCTGACAACCAGGCATGGTCCCTGTTGATAACCTCACTCCGCGCGGAAAACAAAGTGCTGGGCGGTATGGCCTTGTGGACTGTCCAGCCGGAACTCTTTACGCCTCGCCGTATGCAACTGATGGATATTGTCGCCGGACAAGCCGCCCTGCTGATCGATAATTACCAATTGGGTGTACTCGGCGAACACCGGGCAGCGCTGTCCGAACGAGCGCGCCTGGCGCGCGAAATCCATGATGGCTTAGCGCAGACGCTGGGTTATCTCAAGCTGCGCACCGCCCAAATAACCCGCTGGCTGGACAGTGGAAACCGCCACGATGCAGTCAATGGTCTGATTGAGGTGCGGCAACTGCTCAATGAAGCTTATATGGACGCTCGCGAGGCAATTGATGGCCTGCACTTGAAAGCCGATCCAGCCGATTTACAGGCCTGGCTGGGAGAGATCATCTCTGAATTTGAACGATCCAGCGGCATTGCCGTAACAACAACACTCCCCGAAGAGATTTCCCTGCCGTTAGAAGTCCACTTGCAGTTCCAGCGAATTATCCAGGAAGCCTTGAGCAATATCCGCAAACATGCCCAGGCAACTTCGGTCCGGTTAGTATGGCAGATAACTGATGGTTGCCTCACACTCCAGATCAGTGATAATGGTTTTGGTTTTGACGTGGATGATATCATGCCGGAAAATCGGCACGGTCTCTAC
>JAIOHN010000493.1 GCA_019912985.1 Anaerolineae bacterium
GATTCACTTTGCAATTATTCCGACCAACTGTCAGGGGAGTTTGTTGCCAGCAGCCAGGTAGATTTCGTACCATTCCTGCCGTGTGAGTGTCACGTCCGAAGCCTTGCAAATATCCTTCAGACGCTGTGCGTTGGTGGTTCCCACAATCGGCTGCATCCGAGCAGGATGACGGAGAATCCAGGCGATGGCAATCGCGGTATTGGCAACGCCTTTGGCGGCAGCCATGTCATTGATGGTTTGGTTCAGTTCCGGGAATTTCTCGTTATCCAGGAAAACCCCCTCAAAGAAGCCATATTGGAAGGGTGACCAGGGCTGAATGGTGATCTCTTTCAGGCGGCAGTAATCCAGAATGCTGCCATCCCGGTTGATGGAGGGCGGATTTTCCATGTTTACGTTAATCCCGGCGTCGATCATGCCGGTGTTGGTGATGCTCAGTTGAAGCTGGTTAAAGACGAGTTTTTGCTGGACAAACTTGGATAACAGCTCAATGCATCGGATTTTGATTGCTCACGCCGAAGTATTTGACCTTGCCGCTGTCATGCAGGATCGTGAACGCTTCCGCGACTTCTTCTGGCTCTACCAGAGCATCCGGGCGGTGTAGCAGCAGGACATCCATGTAATCCGTTTGCAGTCGCTTCAAACTGCCATCAACAGCTTCCAGAATGTGTTCTTTGGAGAAGTCGAATGCTCCCTTGCGGATGCCACATTTGGTTTGGAGCATCATCTTTTCGCGTACGCTGGGGGTCATGTTCATGGCTTCGGCAAATTTCGCTTCCGATTGCCCCCCACCGTAAACATCAGCATGGTCAAAGAAGGTTACACCCTCATCCAGTGCCGTGTTGATCAGATGCGAGATTTCCTGGTTCGTCATGCCGGAGATGCGCATACAGCCCAGGGATATTTCGGATACATCGAGTTCAGTGTCAGCGATATGAATGGTTTTCATCACAATTCCTTTCCTCTTTCAAAATCCGCTGTAGATGCCTGCAACTATTCCTCTAAATTCTGAGCATAGGCAGGCGCGTTGACAAAGCGCTCAGTCACAATATCCAGCGTGATCTGAGTCGCGGGTGGCAGTTCAACGCAGATATGTTTCGCGTCGATTTGCATTTCTTGTGACTCTGTTTCCAGTGGTGGGGCGGTATAGGTGCCAACCGCGCCGGGATAATCATTGGTACGCACTTCGTAGCTAGCGCTGGCGAATTGATGCTCACCTAATCCGCCTGCCTGCACGATCACCGAGCGCGATTCGAGCGGGTTGAGATTCACCAACGTGAGCACGGTACGGTCAGCTTCAAGTTTCTCGACCAGTGCCGCAACATCGGCTGGCAGACCGGGGCGGTTGCGGTCTGCATCAAAGTACCGCACGCGGCTGAGCAGCATTCCGCCGTAATAGATCACCTGTGGTGCACCCAATGTAAGCTGAACAAGGGCTTCGGTCACGACCGGGTTCAGATTCTGCCAGTGGTGGATATGGACCTGCGAGACATCTTTCTCATCCAGCCGGATTTGCCCCAGACGGCGGGCGATTTGCTCGAAATCGGCGGACAGCATCTGCGCGGGATAATCGGGATTTTCACCATCGAGATAACACAACCAGGGGGCCTCATGACCTTCGTTGCCCTTGTTACGAAACGAAACTACGTGCCGCCAATCATAGCCGCTTTTCTCACGCAGAAGCTCGAGACGCTGTTTATCCTCGTCGGCCATGGAGACATTCCACAGCGCGACCGGATGCGTCAGTGACATGGGCTGATAATCGAACCAGCCGCTGTCGTTGTAGCGATATGGCACGACGAAGGTTAGATCGTCGGTATAGCCGGTGATTGCCAGAGAAAGCTCACGCAGGCTCATTTCCAGTTCTTCGAGTTTCGCCATCTTGCCCTCACCGATGATTTTGTCCATCTGGCGGCGGGGCATGTCGAGATAAGATGGATCATGCGTCAGTAAATAGGCGTTGTTGGCGGCAACCGTCGCCGCATAGCTGATGTTATGGAAGCCGTGCGGCCAGCTCCAACCGTAGGCGCTGCCGTACCAGCGGCCATCCATGTATTCGCCGACAATCCCTGACAGGCCGACATTATCCGGCAGCAGACCATCGTTCGCCCTGGCGCGTTCCACCCAGGCATCAACATATTCAAGCAGCCAGTCACGCAGCTTTTCATCGCCGGTAAGCAGATAGGCATTCGTGATCAGCCCGGTGACCAGCAGATTGTTGGCGACATCACCTTTGCCCATCCGCTCCTGCATTACCGCACCCATTTGCGCTGCTTTGTCAGGGTCTTTGAGATCGTCATAGGTTTCGATACCAGGGACATCGTGATAGGGCAGGCCATATTGCTTCATACCCGGTGAATAGCCGTAACGCGGCGGATCGCCCGCCAGATAACCCCAGCGTGGCCCTTCGCTGCCGTTATGTGGTGCGCGGATAATTTTATGCTCCGGGTCGTAATTAAGGGCGTTCGGGTCTTCGTTGAGGAACAGACCGGCGAAGCGCCGCGCCTGCTCAATCAGGTGTGGATTGGTGGGATCAGCCAGGCAGAGGAAGTAGAAGAAGATATAACCTTCGCTCTGGTGGAACTGATCGTAACCACGTTCATATTCATTGACGATGGGGCTTCTTGGACCAAGATTTGCAAACTGGTGGGTGAGTGCTTCCCACTCTTTATGCGAGAGTTCCAGCAGATGATCGCCACCGCCCAGCAGGTACAGCAGCGGCCAGTTGACGAAACTCTCGAAAAAATCATCGAGTCCATCACGGGTGTTGGGCCACTCATCGCGCCAGATCAGGGTGCCGTCTTCGCGGGTATATTTTTCCAAAAATGGATAGACCGCCTCATTCATGATTTCGAAAAGTTTTCTTTCCAGAAGCGCCCAGGCGGGAGGCTGTGTACAGGGGAGATTGGCCTTAATGGTTATCATGATTACTCCAGAAGTGAAGTCCTTGTTGGCTATAATAGACCAGAAAGTGAGGCAGCCCTAGGGCCATGACCATTTTTTTGATAATCCTTTTTACGCTAATTCCCCTAATTTCGACAACGGAGGTGACTGTGTTTTATGTAGCGCCCAATGGAAACGACGCCTGGAGCGGCCAGGTCGCGGATGCGACTGACAGCGACGGCCCCTTCAAGACGCTGGAACGGGCTCAAGAGGCAGTTCGTACGCTGATTGCCGATGGAATGGATGACGATGTTGAGGTGCAACTGCGCGGCGGCGATTATTACCTGGAGCAGCCATTGGTTTTTGATGAGCGCGATTCCGGGCGTGATGGCTACCGGGTGATCTATCGCAATTATCGCGATGAAGTCCCCGTCATTTATGGTGGGCGCGGGATCAGTGGGTGGGAACCGTACCAGGGCGATATCTACCGCGCTGAAGTGCGACCTGATTGGGTGTTCTTCACCATGACGGAGAACGGCGTGCGCAGCTTTAAGGCACGGCATCCCAATCAAGGTTATAACGAGGCACGGGTGGTCAATGACCATATCAGCCGACGTCAGTTCGGTTACAGCGAAGGTGATGTTCCTACACTGACGGATATTAGCGCCCTACAAGCCTTCATCTGGCCGGGCGGGCCGGACGGTCATTGGAACTGGTTCAGCGATATTATCCCTGTGTTGCAGTTGGATGCGGAGCGGCAGGTCATCACGCTGAAATCAGAAACACGTTACGATCTGGGCGAAGGTTCACGCTATTATTTGCAAGGTGCGCTGGAACTGCTGGATGAGCCGGGCGAATTTTATCTCGACTCCGCTGCCGGGATGCTCTACTACTGGCCGCGTCAAACGCCGATCGAAGCTCAGGTGATTACGGCCCCATTGATGAGCCATATTGTTCAGTTCAGTGGCAGCTCGCCCGAAAGCCCGGTACATGACATTACGCTCAATGGCCTGGAAATCGTCGGCTCGGATTTTGTTGACACTTTTGTGAGCGCGCGAGGTGGGCAGACTGGTGACAATACTTACACCGGCGAGGATGGCATGGTTTATCTGGAAAACGCCCAGAATATCGCCATTCGCAACAGCCATCTCCACAGTGCAGGACTGCACGCCGTATATATCAACGGTTGGGCGCAGGATAATGCGGTTGAAAACAACTGGATTCACGACATTGGCTTTTCGGGTGTGCTGCTCAATGGCCCGTGGATGGGTCACGAAATCATCAACCGGGGCAATCAGATCGTCAACAACCATATTCATGACACCGGTCAACTAGTCGGCCACGGCACCGGTATCCAGATTGTGCAGAGTGCAGAAAACCGCATCGCCTATAATCTAATTCACGATACGTCGCGCTATGCCATCAGCCTCAAATCTCCGCGACCGGGTTCCCTTCTGGGCCAGCGTGCGGATGGCGTGTCAATCAATGAAAGCAATGTGCTGGATTACAACCTGACACGCGATAACGTGATTGAATTTAACGATGTATCCCGCGCCAATCTTGATTCACAGGATACGGGCGTGGTCGAGGCCTGGGGTGTCGCCAATCCAGGGAATAGTATTCGTAACAATCTTATTCACGACAGCAATATCCCCTTTTCCTTTGGGTTTGGTGTCTACATGGATGATGCCTCCAACGGCTTTGAGATCACCAATAATATCATCTATGATTTGCAGCTTTCGGGCGGCGGCACCTTGCGCTCGGTATTCATGATCAAAGGTATTGGGTCGCGTATTGCCAATAATGTTGCCGCCCTGAACTTTGCCGGGTCTGGGGTGGAGACCTTCGAGATGGCAGGTGAGGCCAACCGTGATCTGACTTTTGAGAACAACATCTTTTATCTTTCGGGGGATACCGCCTACACTTTTATCAATTGGGATGATGCGCGGCTGGCTGCATCCGAGGATAACCTGTTTTACAATGCCAACCGGACCTATCGTGTGGAAGTGCGCCAGCGCGAAACCTATGACGGAATCCCCGCCCAGAGTCTGAGCCAGTGGCAGCAGGTGCTGGATGGGCGCTATGATCAGGAAACGATCACGGATGATCCGCAGTTCATTGATGTGCAGACACGTGATTTGCGCTTGCAACCGGATTCGCCTGCCTATGATCTGGGCTTCAAAGATATTGATGTCGCGCGCATTGGCCTGACCTCCGCGTTCCCTTATGATGACCCGAACGATCCGATTGACCGGCTGTATTTATCCAGCGATCAAAGTGGTTATCTACCCACGCTGCGCCTGGCAGTGGGGGATGAAGCCCAGCTTGGTTTGACTGGCCGCACGGTGATGGGCTATGTCGCCAGTCTGGTCGGTGCGACGATCTATTTCGATACCAGCGATGAGCAGGTTGCTACAGTCAATGAGCTTGGTCAGGTGCAGGCGACAGGCACAGGTGAGGGGTTAGTCACCGCACAGGTCTCAAAAGATGGCGTTGAAAAGACAGCCCGCCTATTTGTGGTAGTAGAGTGAGTGAGGCGGTATGACAACTTATATCACAGGCGGGACGTTAGCTACCCCTTATCAGGCGCTGCCTGGACAGGCGTTGGTTGTTGACGGGGACAAAATCACAGCGGTGGTCGCTGCCGATCAGGTTCCAGCCGATGCGAATGTCATTGACGCCAGCGGTATGTGGGTGGTGCCAGGGTTGATTGATGTGCATGTGCATGGCAGTGATGGTGCGGATACGATGGACGCCACGCCAGAAGCGCTGCATACCATGGCACGCTTTTTCGCAAAACATGGCGTGACCGGTTATTTCCCCACCACCATGAGCGCCCCTGCTGATGCTATCAAACGCGCGATAGAAAATGTCGCATCCTGCCCACAGCCCGATGATGGCGCACAGCATCTGGGTGTGCATGTGGAAGGGCCTTATCTCAATACGGATTATCCGGGTGCGCAGCCGCCGTCTGTGCTGCGGCTGCCCGACCCTGCGGAATACCGTTTCTGGCTGGAAAGCGGCGTGGTCAAGCTGATTACGCTAGCCCCGGAGGTGGAAGGGGCGCATGATCTGATCCGAGAAGGTGTCGCTCGTGGTGTCGAGTTTGCGGCGGGGCATACCGGCGCTGAGTACGATCAGGTGCAGGCGGCAGTCGGGATTGGTTTGCGGCAGGCGACGCATACCTTCAGTGCCATGCTTGGCCTGCATCACCGCCGTCCGGGAACGGTGGGTGCGGTGCTGACTGATGATCGCATTTACGCGCAGCTTATTGGGGATGGCATTCATACGCATCCTTCAGTGGTCAAGCTGCTGGCTCGTGCCAAAGGCAACACACGGACGATCTTGATCACCGATGCAATGCGCGCGGCAGGGATGCCCGATGGCGAGTACGACCTGGGCGGCACGATGGTGCGGGTGCAGGATGGCGTTGCCCGCCTCTCAGCCGATGTGCTGGCCGGTAGCACCGCGACCCTGGATGCTGTGCTGCGGAATATGATGAATTTTGCAGGAGTATCGCTGGTTGAAGCACTGCCAATGGCGACTGCCGTGCCTGCTGAGGCGATGGGGCTGAGCGGACGAAAGGGTGTGCTGGCTGTGGGTGCGGATGCCGATGTCGTGCTGCTTGATGTTAAGTATCAGGTTGCCTTGACCATGGTCGCGGGGCGAGTTGTGTATCGAGCTTCATAAGGGATTGTTGTAATCCCCGTGGCAGGCATAGAGAGATTTTGCTACACTCAACCCAATACTGAAACGCTGCGGATGATGTCTGTAGCACGTTGGATAGATTATGTTCATGACGGAGAAAGCATTATGTCACGACCTGTTACGTTATTTACCGGCCAATGGGCGGATTTGCCATTAGAGACACTGGCAGAGAAGGCCAAGGGCTTTGGTTATGATGGCCTGGAACTGGCTTGCTGGGGCGATCATTTTGAAGTGGATAAGGCGCTCTCGGATGATAGCTATGTTCAGAGCCGCTGGGATATTCTGGAAAAGCATGGTTTGAAGTGTTTTGCGATCAGCAATCACCTGGTCGGCCAGTGTGTGAGTGATGCGATCATTGATGCACGTCACAAAGACATCCTGCCACCCCGTTTGTGGGGAGATGGTAAGCCGGATGGTGTGCGTGAGCGGGCCGCTGAAGAAATAAAGAACACTGCACACGCTGCCAAAAAATTCGGCGTGAATGTGGTCAATGGCTTTACCGGCAGCCCGGTGTGGCATATGCTCTATCCTTTTCCACCCACCTCGCAGGACATGATTGACCAGGGATTCCAGGAATTTGCAGCGCAGTGGAAGCCGATTATGGATGTCTTCCAGGAGAATGGAATCCGTTTTGGCCTGGAATGCCACC
>JAIOHN010000494.1 GCA_019912985.1 Anaerolineae bacterium
GCCGGTCTCATCGAGAATTGGCGTGGCCCGCTCAATGAAGATATGAGCGGACTCGGATTCGTTGTGTGCGGGAACGACGATGGAGATCATGCGGTTTTCCTCTGTCCAAATTTGAATGCGTTTGGGTCGCCGAGGGTATCGAGGGAATTCCTCACAGGAGACTTCGGTTGGTTGGCCGGAGCCGATGTTGCCGCGGCGGGTGCGCTTGCCGACTTCGATGCAGCCTCGGAGGGGTCGCGGCCGACGTCGTAAAAGGATCTGATCAGCAGTCCGCGGGCATACTTGTTACTCTCGTTGGCCGGCTTGGAGAGCAAGATGTTGGCGAGATCGGGGTGCTCCGCAGGGTTGATGCGGAACACGATGCGAATTTTGTCAGACACCCGCGCTCTCCTTCATGCCAGAAGCCCGGGCGGCCGATCGAGCCAGGCGCTCTCCGAGATAATGGAAGCCGCGCACGTTGGCCAGGTTGGGCTCGTCGAGTTCAAAGATCTCGTGCTTCGGGAACTTGCGCCTGATTTCGTCCGCGTAGAGAGAGGCCCCGCCGCCGGTAACGACAATCACGTCGATATCTGCGCCCGAATCGATCGTGTTCTTGATCTCCTGAATCGCCTCCCGGACGATGTGTTCGCCGGCGGACATGTAGGGGATCAGATCCAGCGGCTTGCCATAGAGCATGAGTGGCGACCCGCTGAGGTGGGCCTGATCGATGTAGCGCACGATCTCCGCGACAGTTGCATCGAGGTCGAGATCCTGAATGATGCGTTCAGCGACCATCTTCAGCACGGCAGACATGCCGCGCTTGTTTGCCTTCGATCGGTCTTCCGAGGCCGTCATCCCCTGGCAAACGAACCAGTCGACGGTGTTGTAGCCGGGGTCGATGATCAGGGCCCGCGGGGAACCGCCATGCTGGTTTGCGTGCCTCATTAGGTAGTAGGCATAACTGCCCAGGGGTTGTGGGTACACGCGGCAGTTGCGAACCGTGATGATCTGGCCGCGTGTATCGATGACGTGTCTGCCGGTGAAGCGCTCGGCAAGCTGCTTCTCGAGCTTGAAGTACGTCGTAAGCGGCAGCCCGAGGATCAGATAATCGATCGCGCCATCGGGGAGACCGGACGCCATGTAGTTGAGGGCACCATAGAGACGCGCCCTGTAGGCGACGGACAACGGGTAGTCATGGTCGAGCGACTCACTGACGTGGTGAGCCCCTAGCGCGAGATTGATGCCACGGCCTACTTCATAGACTTCATCGTTGCAGGGAACGAGGAATGTGTCACGGCGCTGGGTTGCCTCGGTGTTGATCACCCTCTTTGGCGCTACCGGTGATTGGGCCGGGAAGCTGGCGGCTGACACCTCATGGGTTTCCGGATCAATTCCATCCGAAAATTTGACGTGGCCGTAGCCGATGTCGATCGCGCGAACTTCAAATGATTTCATGCTGTTCCCCGGTGAATGAATTCAGAGGGGATTTTCTAGCGTGGCTCAAACGGCTGGAAGGGGATAACCCTGCCA
>JAIOHN010000495.1 GCA_019912985.1 Anaerolineae bacterium
CCACCGGACGGACATCACCAGTCAGCGAATCGACAAACTGCAAGCGATCCGTGCCGATGTTGTCTATGTCGCGTTCGAGGAACACATGCAGCGGGTGACCTCGAAAATCACTTTCGACCTGCGCCTGTAGAGGTGCAGCAATTAGCAGCAAAAAGATAATAAGTGGCAAAAAGCGTCCCGCACGCAGATCAGTCATCGTTCCGTAAAGCCTCCAACAACCGAGGAAGCATTACGCCAGATGGTCCATCGAGCTTGACACTGGCGATACGGGTAATCATGCTGGTATCGGGATTGACCTCAATCACAGGTGCGCCATTGTATTGAGCGACTTCAGGAAGATTGGCCGCTGGTGTGACCATGCCTGAAGTGCCAATGACCAGCATCACATCGGCCTGTTCGCTGATGTGATACGCACGCAGCAAAGCATCCTCTGGCAGAATCTCGCCAAACCAGACTACATCCGGGCGAACATACGCGCCGCAGTGCGGACATTTGGGCGGTGTTTCATCCGTATCCAGCTCCGCGACATCAATGAGAGTCGGCACTCCCTGGCAGTTGGCAAAACATTTACTTTGCGCGATGTTGCCGTGCAGGTGAATTACGTCACTGCTGCCTGCCTGCTCATGCAGGTCATCGACATTCTGGGTAATGACCACCATTTCAGGGAAGTAAGACTCCAACGCGGCCAGGGCATAGTGGCCGGGATTGGGTTCTGCCATACGCACCATCTGGCGGCGATATTCGTACCAGTCCCATACCAGCTTGGGGTTGCGCTGGAAAGCATCAGGGGTCGCCAGTTGTTGTGGGTCGTAACGCGCCCACAAGCCCTCAAGCGCGTCCCGAAATGTCGGCACGCCTGATTCTTTGCTCACGCCCGCACCTGTCAACACCGCAAGACGCTGCGCCTGCTTTAAGATGGTCACTACCTGCTGGATGGGATCGGTCATGGTAATCTCCCGCCTGCGCATTATCGCTGTAAGTATAGGCGCTTGTGGTAGGCGTGACCAGTGACCGATTGCCTGCATTTCCGAATCCCTGTACGATCATTTGCAGGAGGAATTCGCATGGTTATCGAACTACAGCCGCTCACCCCGCATGTCTGGGTGTATCCTTATGATCCGAAAGAAACACAACCGAATATCGGCGTGATTGTCACGCCCACGCAGACCGTGTTGATTGACGCAGGGAACAGCCCACGACACGCGCGCAGGGTGCTGGCGGAACTGTGGCGCATCGACGCGCCGCTGGTCACGCACATCATCTACACCCATTATCACTGGGACCATACCTTCGGCGCACAGATCTTCAATGGCACCATTATCGCGCACGAGCGCTGCCATGACCTGCTTACCGCGAATTACTTTGGCCGCCCCTGGAGCACCAGTTATATCCAGGACGAGATGCAGCAGAACCCGGCAAGGGCGGGTGTGCTGCGGGCGATGGAGCGGGCGGTCGAAAGTTGGCGCGGGTTCCGGGTCGTGTTGCCACAGGTGATGTTTTCCCGGCAAATGGCGCTGCATCTTGATGGTGTCACCCTCAACCTGCGGCATGTCGGCGGCAAACACTCCGAGGACTCGATCACGGTTGAGGTAGTTGAGGATAAAGTGTTGTTCATTGGTGACAGCTACTATGAGCCGCCCGTCTTCCTGCGCCAGCCAGGGGATCATGTGGATACGGAAATGATTGAAGGCTTTCTGGCACAGGAGATGAACTGGTACGTCGAAGGGCATCACACGCCCCTCGATCACAAAGACGCTGCTGCCGCATTGGAAGCGATGAAGGGCGACGCTTGAGCCTGTATCTGGCATAAAATAAAAGTTCAATCTCTGAATTATGATGACAGGTGCCAACATGAACGACGCAAATGTGCAGGATCATCCTTTCTGGTGTTTGGGCCAGTGGTGGGAATCGCGGCCATGTTTGCGCTGCGTCGTTCTGCGGCAGCACTGAAGCTGGCTGCCGGACATCGCTAGTGATTATTTGTCGCGTGTGAGTGCAAATCCACTCATAAACTGTTTTTGCAGCAGGATAAACACAAGCAGCGGCGGGATGCTGGCGACCACTGCGCCGAGCATGATGGGGCCAAAACTATCCCCTGTCTCAATGCCAGCGATCAGGGTACGCAGGCCCAACTGAACCACCTGTCGTGAGCGATCCTGAATAATCATCAACGGCCAGATGTATTGGTTCCAAGCATAGAGAAATTGAATGACACACAGGGCAGCGATGGCATTCCAGCTGATTGGGATTAAGACGCGGAACAGGAATTGCAGTGGAGTCGCGCCGTCCATCTGGGCCGCTTCCGAAAGTTCTGCCGGGATGTTGGCGAAATGCTGGCGAAAGAGGAATACACCAGTCGCACTCGCCATAAATGGCACGATCAGCGCGCTGTACTCGTTGCCCCAGCCCAGCCCCGACACAATGCGAAACAGTGCAATCGCCATGACTTCCGTGGGCATCATTAGCGTGAGCAGCACGAAGCCGAATACCAGCCACTTGCCGGGAAAGCGAAAGTAGACAAAAGCTAACCCTGCCAGCAGCGAAAAGATTGCTTTTGCGGTCGTCATCACCACCGCGACAAAAGCGCTGTTGAGCATAAACTGGCCCAGGTTGCGCTGATTCATGACGATGTCCCAGTTACGGGCCAACTGCTCACCAAATGTGAAGCGATAAGCAAAGACGTCGGCGTTTCCCTGTGTCGAGACGATGATGGCATAAATCAGCGGGATGCCCATGCCAAAACAGGCGATGGACAGCACGACATGCGCATACCAGCGTTTGGGGATCAGCCGCCGCCAGCGTGGGACATCACTTTGAGTGATCGCGGGTGAAGCCACTGTCTCTTGAGGAATACTGGTCATGGCTCAGGCTCCGTAGGTTACACGTTCGCGGCTGGTGCGGAACTGGATGATGGTCACGCCAATAACGATCATGAACAAAACGAGTGATTGCGCGGCTGCTTTGCCCAGGTCGCGATTGACAACACCTAATTTATAAACGTTGTACATCAATGAAGCCGTTTTCCTGCGCTGAATTGGTGATGCCACCTGCGCTGGCGCTGCTGGTCATGATGAACGGGACCTGCTGCGTGGAGAAGGACTGCACGGTGCCGGTCCAGTCACGCTGCACACCGCTGTACACATAGTAGCCTTTTTCGTACATATCTTTGTGGAACTGCACGATGTTCAGTGCTGCATCACTGGTCAGGTTAATTTCGCTCGGACGACCTTCGCGGCCATTACCGTTGTTGACCAGCAGCTCATTCTGCTGTGCCAGCCACTGCTCGAAGAACCAGCCATGATTCGGCCAGGTGACGCAGCCTGAGATTTCACCCGCGTCTTTCATGCCCTGGAACTGCTCACAGGCGGCTTCCAGTTCCTGCCATGTGGCCGGGATGGATTCGACACCGGCTGCTGCCATCAGGTCGGTATTGGCATACAGGATAGGCGTGGAGGTGTTCCAGGGAACTGATGACCAGTTACCGCCGATGGTGTAGTAACCTGACACGACCGGCACGATGTCGTCGAAGTTCACCGGTACGCCGTTGACTTCTTCACGGTCGCCGATGATTTCGCTGACTGGTTTGAACCAACCGCTGTCGAGCGCAAACTGCGTGCCGACCTCGAAAAGTTGAATCACATCCGGCGGGTTACCCTGCTCCTGTGCCAGTGTGTAGGCTTCGAGCAGTGGTTCATAGTCGGTATATTCCTGAATGGTGACATTGTACTGGGGATATTGTTCGTTAAATGTGTTGGCGACATCAACGGCCCAATCCAGACGGAAATCGGTAAATGCGATCCAGACTTCGATGTCAGTCTTGTCCTGGGCGGCACCTGGAAGGGCTGCTAGCAGTAAACTTGCAATAAGTACTACAGCAAACGTCCATTTGCTTCGGGTCATTTTTCACTCCTTGTGGGTTGGTTTGACGGGCAAGGAGTGTAGGGGGCTTAGGTTAAGCCGAAATGGATGGTTTGCTTAAATTCTCTTGGTGAATTTATTAACCAGGGTTAGCGTTTGTTTAAATCTGCTCAGGCGATGCCGTAATACAGCGGCGGATTGACTTCCTGCTCCACCTGCTCCAGATTAGAAATAGCGAGCTGACCATGCTGATAGAGATATTCTATATGCGCACCCACTTCTTCCAACGCTAAAAGAATATCATATCCCTGCTTATCCGGGTACATAGCCGCGCTAATTTGCTCAATCGTGCATGGAGCACCAGAACGATCAATCAAATCGAGGATGTGATTGAGTTTTCGCTGGTGACTGGCGCGAATTTCGATAATGCGCTCATAGAAGTTGTAGACTGGCGCTTCATGACCGCCCAGCGCCACACGCACCCCTTCGACCCGTGCGATTTTATACAGCGAGTCGAGATAATGCCCCAGGCCGGTATAGTGGGTGATGCTCTCTGGCGCTTGATGTGGTGTGATCCTGGCAAGGATGTGATCGGCGCTGATCAGAATATCCCCAATTTTGATGCACACCTGGCCGGAGCAGTGTCCGGGTGTATGGATAAACTCCATGCCATCCAGCGGCTTATACTCTTCAAGTTTGATGTCCACGGGTACGGAATTCACATGCTGTTTGGCAAAGGTATACATATCCAGTAACTCTTGCCGCAGCGCTTCATCGACGCCAGCCCGCTCCAGGAAGATTCGCAACTCTTTTGAAGCGATTACCACCCGTTCTTCATAGGCCGTTAACACCCGACGATCCAGCGGATGAATGCCGATCTTAGCCTGGGTGTGCTCGCGCGCGAAGCCGATCCCGCCAAAATGATCAATGTGTCCGTGGGTAATCAGAATACGCTCGATGTGCATGGGCAAAAATGGCTCGCCGAATTGATCGTGCAGCGCTTCTAACCCGCTCAAAAGCTGCTCGTTGCAGTTGCCGAAACCTGAACCCACATCAATCAGGGTGGGGGGACCCGCATCCAGTACGACATAGCAGTACACGATGAACTCTGGAAAGGCTTCCAGGGGGATGCGGTAAATCCGTGCGCCATTGCTGGAATCAAAGCGCTCAATCGTCGGCAAACGGGTCATGGATGCGAATCTCCTACAAGATACGGATAAGCAGGCTGGGAAGCAGAATCAACAGCTCAACCCCAAGTGTCCATGCCAGCGCTCTTCGGGAACGTGGTTTTCCGGCGTGTCGGGAGTGGTATTCACCGCCACCCACGACGATCACAAGCCAGACCATCGCTGCGGCGACCAGCGTGCAGTAATAGACCGCCTGCGAGACACCAGTCACCTGGGTAGCATAAAATTCCGGATTTAAACGGACCAGAATGGCCGTAATGAAATCCACAAAAATGCCGTGACCGTACACTAGGCAAAAAAAACCCAACACTACGGTCAACACCCACAATGCCATCGTAATTGCTTTTTGTCGCATATTTATTCCAGAACCTAACATTCGTTTTCGCCGGGTAATTATATCGAATGTCGTGATTCCCCCCAAGCTTTGCGGATGCCATTGGTTGACAGACAGTATAAATTATGGCACTGTTTGACTAGATATGTAAAAACAGTCAAAAGGTCAAAATATGCAGGAAAGTGATAGGAGTAGCAGCAATCTTGAACGCGAGCAGCGCATTCTGGATGCAGCCTCCCGGTTGATTCTCCACTATGGCTATGACAAAACCACCGTCAGTGACATCGCGCGTGAGGCGGGTGTGAGCAAAGGGGCGATCTACCTGCATTACGACAGCAAGGAAACACTCTTCGAGGCCTTGCTTCGTCGTGAGATATTGCTCTATGGTCAGGATTGGATCGCGCGTTTTGAAGCAGATGACAGCGAATGGAGCTTTGTCAGTATGTTTAAGCTCATGCTTCAAACCATGCAGCACCATCCATTTATGGTCGCGCTGTTGAAACGTGATCCGCATATGTTAGGTAGTTTCTTGCGACGTGATTCCTCCCTGTTGAAGCAGAAAGGAACTGCCAATACAGAGATGTTCAGGATTCTTCAGCAGGTGGGTGCCACACGGAGCGATATTAACGCGCAGGTCATCGCTTATCTACTCAACGTCTTTGCTTACGGATTGGTCAGTGCGGAAGATGTGGTTGATCCAGAAGCAATCCCGCCTTTTGAAGATGCTGTCGATGGGCTGGCGAAATTGCTTGACAGGGGACTGGCCCCGGAGGGCGGTGGTGATCGTGAGGCCGCAAAAGCAATTGTCGAGCAAGTGGTACGCGGATTACAAGCACGGCTCGAACAGATCACTCAAGTACGCGAATAAGTCTCGATGCTAAACGTAGCGTCAAAACCTCTATAACTTAAAAAGGGCGTACCACTTCACTGATACGCCCTTTTGATTCGTTTCGTTAACCTACTCGATTACTATCTGAAACCAACCGTATCATTCTTCTCCAAGACCCGGTTGAATGAAGATGACCAACCCGTCATGGTCCGATGAATGGATCAGGTCCTGATCTCGAAGGAACCACAATCGCGGCGTGTCGGCATTGCCACGACCAAACTGCACTGCACTGACAAACGCCTCGAGTCCGCTGGAAGTCAACACGTGATCGAGCACCTGAGCGCTGCCGTTGTAGATGTAGGAGTAACGATCCTCCTCCGGCACTTGCAGCACTTGATTGACGAGGTTCGGCTCTACCAGATCGCCCTCTGGCTGCATTCGTGCGCCTGCCGGATCTTCATTGCCGCTGATAATGCCCACCACATCGACCAATCCGTCTGTGAACTGGAAGGCGTTAAAGTCACCCAGAATCGCCAGATGAATGTCCGGATTCTCAGTCTGGCGCTGCTGGACATAATTGGCAATTAACTCCGCCTGGAACAATCGCCGTGCTTGATTGTGTGTTTCCTCAATACCGCTGAGCGATTTGATGTGGACATTAATCAACGTGATGGGGAAGGCCTGTCCATCCTGTATATATTCTGCTTCCAGCACCAGTGGCGGGCGGGTCACCAACGGCGCGTTGGAATCATTCACGGCTTCCAGCGCGCCAGGGATGCGATAGCAATCGATAATATTTACCTGATCCACGCGCACCAGATAAGCCACGTCGATACCGCGCCCTTCATTCCCTTCCAACAGACAACCCGCGTAGCGCAGGCTGGAATCATCGGCATGGAGTTGCAGGGCCAGATCAGTGAGGACACGGCTGTTTTCCGCTTCTTGCAGCGCCAGAATGTCGGGTGCGCCCATGACTTCACGAATATAGGCCGAGGTTTTCGCCAGTCGCAGGGCGTACTGTTCCTCATTAGCAGGGGTGTAATCCTCGGTGAGGGAGTCATCACGGTTGGGGTCATCCACCGTATCAAACAGGTTTTCCACGTTGTTGGTGCCAATGGTGAATTCCCCAGGTTGACGCGATCGCACCGGACGCCATATGAAATCATAGGGCGTGACCTGCATGATCTCCGGCCAGATCTGGTAATCGTTATAGCTATAGGCCAGCGCACCAGTTACTGTGGCACGTGATAAGGACGAGATTTGCTCCACCGCCATACCGGTTTCCGCTGCGTCCACCTCGACCAGTTCCGGGTTTAGGTCCCATTCTGGCAGGCCCATCCCGGCAAAGTCCGGCATGACATCCGGCTCGATCCCCGGCTCACGAAAAGCGCGTGTCCCTGTCAGGCTGATCCCGAATTCGTCGAATTGATTGGTTGGGGCGGTAACCAGCACATCTTCTACAGTAACGCGCATACCTTCATAACGTTCAAGGGGGTGAACATCGCCAGGGGTGAGATCGACTGTCGTCAGATCAATGGCCTCCGGCAGTTCGCTATCTGAACTGCGTACCGTGACGCGAGAGCTGCTGATCACGCCCAGTTCGCTGAAGCCCTAGTATTCCGACACACGTCCACGCACATCGACCCGGTCCCCCACGAGGATGCCCCAGTCATTTGGCGATCGTTCCAGGTACACGTATAACCCGTCGGATGTCAGACTGTCGTCATCGCTGCGTTCAGGCGGTGTCTGGATAAAAAATCCCGCTGTGCCGACCAGCGTCACGATATTGTCTTCTGTGATAATCGTCTGATTCAGACAGTTGGCTACTTCGCCGCTGCCCTGAATTTCCCAAATCTCCACCGGCTCTGCGCAATCAACATCGGCTTGTGCCAGCAGTGGTGGCGCAAGCATGACCGCACAAATCAGTACCAGTAATAAACGCTTCATATCAACCCCTTTTGACCCCTTTACAACGCTTGTGGACCTGTAATAAATATCTGTCCGTTTTGTGTCCGCTTTGTGTCCGAATAGTGTAGAGGCGGCCTGCCCAATTTTGCGATGCTGTGAGCATCGTTCAATGAGCAGGAGAAACGGCGATGCATTTCGATCCCGATCCGCCCATCATCACCCCGCCAGCTGCGGCGTAACATCATCTTTTTAAAACCCGGCTGTAATCGCCAACCATCTCCTGTTTGTCTTTCAGGATTTTGGTACGGAGCGCTTGCAGTCGGGATGAATCTTCGCTGAGCTCACACTCCTCCAGCGCTTTATCATAGAGCGTGCTTGCTTTTTCTTTATCGCCCTCTCGTTGGGCAAGAAATCCCTTGGCGAATAGCACATTGATATATTCGTATTGGTTATCCAATTCTCTCCATATGTGTAGCGCCTCCTCCAGATTTACGCCTGCTTGTTCAAATTCGGACAGGTAAACCTGGGCCAGCCCCAACATATGATGTGCTGCTCCCTGATGCGAACGATAACATTTTAACCTGGCAAATTTGTCCAGGGCCATTCCCAACCAGTAAGTGGCAGTTTCATACTCCTGCTCCATGTGGGCCACTGTGCCACGTTCATAGGCATAAAATGCCATCTGCTGATCGTGGAACTGGTTCTTCAGGTGAATATGACCGAGGCTTAAGCTTCGCTTTGCCAGATTTAAGCGCCCGCATACCCGGTAGATTTCGGCTAGGGTAAGGGCGGCGACAGTGATGTCAATATCCTGCCCCTCGCGATAGAGAAGCGCCAACGCGTACTGTGCATGTCCCAGTGCCTTGGGGATTTCCAGTGAATGCAAATGGTGTGTCGCCAATGCGTGATGTGCCAACCCGATGAGAATCGGGGTGTAATAAATGTAACCCATGAGTTGTCTGATCTCTTCGACAGCTTGTTCACGCAAGTCTTGTTTGTTGCGCATCGTTTGAGCACGTAGCAGCCCGACCTTCGCCAAAAGTTTCCCTTCCGTGCTGCTGTTATTTTTCGTCGCATGTTCGTATGCGTTCAAAAATGCCTGATAAGCCGACTCATAATTGCTCCCTTTGAGATAATGCTCTCCAATTTGCTCCCAAATTTTGATCAACATATTGTTGTCATGGAGCATTTTGGCATGTTGTAAAGCATCAACCAGCAGGCGGTGCCACCGCTCATGATCGGAGCGGGAAATGGCGTAGGGGAAAACTAGATTAAGGGCTTTGATAGCGTCCTGGGCAGTGGGGGGATATTTTATTTTGTCGGCGATTTCTTGAAAGATAATGTGAATATGTTGTGCTAACCACTCGTAATTCTCTGAGTGATCGTAAAGATCTTCTAAGAGATTGGTTATTGAGTTCATGGTTGTATAAGCTACCATATAACCGACACAAGGGAATAATAATAACGCGCATCGGAAAATGATGCGCGTTACTCGTCGGTTTTAGTGAGGAATGCAGTAATTTTAACTGCCAGAAGTCAGACGCAGCAGGTTGCCACCATAGTAATCCAGAATGTAGAGTTCGCCCTGCTCATCCTCGCCAAAGGAGCTGATCGTGCGCCCGGTCTCCATAAATTCAATCGTCTGCCATGTACCGGCACTATCACGATAGCTGGCCCAGATTCGCCCGGAGCACCAGTCACCAAATAGATAAACACCCTGCAATCCGGTCAGCGTTTCGCCACGATAAACATACCCGCCGGAAA
The DNA here is from genome assembly GCA_019912985.1 of Anaerolineae bacterium. Classification (GTDB taxonomy): domain Bacteria; phylum Chloroflexota; class Anaerolineae; order Aggregatilineales; family Phototrophicaceae; genus JAIOHN01. The sequence continues at coordinate 9,881 of JAIOHN010000495.1, forward strand.
TGGAGCAGCCCATACTGTGATCGTATTCGGCGATCGGTGGCACGGCATCAGCAGGCGCAGGTTCGCCTGAATACTGATGCGTGGCTTCTAACGGACGCCAGCCATAATTCTCACCGCCAGCACTATCAGCAGGTTGGAAATTCACTTCTTCCCACTGATTCTGCCCAACATCCGCAATATACAGGTCGCCAGTGGCTCGGTCAAAGCTGAAACGCCAGGGATTGCGCAGTCCAAACGCCCAGATTTCCGGTGCCAGTTCACTGTTAACGGTGTTGGCTGGATTATCTTCAGGAATGCTGTAATCCCCTTCACCACTCACATCAATGCGTAGAATTTTACCGAGCAGTACACTCGTATTCTGCGCATTGTTTTGGGGATCGCCAGCCGATCCACCATCCCCCAATGCGACGTAGAGGTAGCCATCCGGCCCGAATGCAATTTCGCCACCATTATGATTGGGGAAGGGCTGTTCGTGGGTGAAGAGAATTTCTTCGCTACTGGCATCAGCCTGATCTGGGTTATCGGCGGAAACCTGATAACGTGCGATCACCGTGCCGCCACTGCGGTCACTGTAATGCACGAAAAATATGCCGTTTTCTGCATAGTCAGGATGGAACGCCAGCCCGAGCAAACCCTGTTCGGAATATCCGTTAAGGATCGCTTGTGAGACGACATTCGAGATATCAAGAAACGGCGTGCTCACGAGGCTGTTGTCTTTTACCAACCAGATACGCCCAGGTTGCTCCAATACAAACAGGCGACCGCTGCCGTCATCTGCGCTGGTGACATAGATCGGATTGGTCAACCCGGTTACAATTTCTTCCAGTTCGTAATCACCAGGATTCGGAGCGGTATCCAGTGACGTGATGGGTTCATCTTGTGCATTCACCGCGACCGTTAAAGTGAGCAGGAAAATCAGCAAGATCCCTATTTTTCGCATGTTCTCTCCAAAGGTAAACATCACATACAGCGCCTCTATCTTACAGAGAGACGTGTGGTGATCATAGAAGAGTTCAATGAGAATTTAGGCTGGACCCGCTACGGCGATGACCAGTTCATCCAGATTCCAATAACGTTGTGCAGCCACAAGCAGGTCATCGACCGTCAGGCTGTAGATCTCGTCGCGATAATTGACAAGATAATCGAGGCCCAGGTCATAGGCCACCATATTCAAAATCGCCCCCGCAATCCCCTCGTTACCTTCCAGTTGCAGCGGCAGGTGACCAGTGAAATAAGCCTGGTTATCCGCCAACTCATCCGAGCTGATGGGTTCTTGAATCAGATGTTTGATCTCATCCTGAATGCGATCAAGCGCAAGCTGCACGTTGTGCGGAGCGACTCCAGCGCTAACCGACCAGGGCCGGGGGCCGTGACCGCCGCTGAGGCGGCTGGACGCGTAATAAGCCAGCCCCAATTGCTCGCGTACTGTGGCACCGATGCGCCCCATCATCCCGAACTGCCCCAGGACGCTGTTGGCGAGCGATGCGGCCAGATAGTCACTATCCAGGCGCGAAGGACCTCGCACACCCAGCATAATATCGGACTGGCTCTTGCCGGGGATACTCACATTTTCCCGCCTGCTTTCAATCACGGAGTTAACAGCAGGAAGGGAAGGTGCAGTAGTTTGATGTGGATTCTGCCAATCGGCAAATGCCTGCTCGACTGCTGCCAGTGCGTGTTCAGTTTGGACTGCGCCGACAATGACCATGACCATCCCAGCCGGTCCATAATGCTGCGTATGAAAGTCGCGCACGGCTTCCGTTTTTAGAGCGGTGATGCTGTCAATGCTGCCGCTGGTGGCGTAATGGTAGGGGTGTTCCGGTGGGTAAAGCTGCTCCTGAAAAGCGCGGCTGGCACGGTAGCGTGTGCTTTGCTCACGCATATGCAGGGCGGTGAGTGTTTCCCCGCGCAGTCGCTCAACCTGATCGGTTGGGAAAATGGGATTGCGCAGGACATCCGCCAGGTTATCGACCAATATACCCAGATCTTCGCTCAATGATTTTCCGTAGAAATTCGCTTGATGGGTACCGCCACTCACACTGAGATTGGCACCGATGCCTTCCAATTCGTCAAAGATCTGATCAAAATCACGAGCTTGAGTGCCGCGCATCACCGAACCGGCGGTAAGTGCTGCCAGCCCGGATTGTGCTGGTGTTTCAAAAATGCTGCCCGCCTCGAACGACCCGGCGATTACCACGGATTGGGATGTGTGATTTTCATGAATGAGTAGGCTAATCCCATTGGGAAGCTGATGCTGGGCAATGTTCTGAGTGCCGGGGAGCGAAGTTGATTGTGCCATCAGGCCTGATCTCCTTCGGGGATGAGCCAGCCCACGATACGACGCTGCGGCACAAGGTAACGCTTTGCAGCCTCGTTCACCTCATCCAATTTAACAGCTTCAATGTGTTCCATATATTGTTCAAACCAGGCGTAGCTATCGAAATTTTCCGCACGTGCCAGCCATGAGGTCTGGCCGGTTACACGTTCCGCGCTGTAAGCAAATGTCGCGCGAGCCTGCTTTTTCGCCCGTTCGAATTCAGCCTCGCTCACGCCATCATCGCATAGTCGCCGGATTTCGCTATCGAAAGCGGCCTCAACCTCGGCAGGAGTACGACCATCGCGCACAGTCAGAGTAAAGGCGTAGAGAAAGGGGTCCACCGTCGGCGAAAGACCACCATAGGCACCTGCGGCCAGTTCGGTTTTGACCAGTGCGCGATAAAGGCGGCTGGACTTGTTGCTGATGCTGCCGCCGCCCGGGCCACCCGGCCCACTCAGGATGCTGTCAAGCAGCGTCAGCCGGAACCAGTC
>JAIOHN010000496.1 GCA_019912985.1 Anaerolineae bacterium
ATGGAGCGCGCAGGTATCGTGCTCGATACCGATCATCTGGCCCAGTTAAGCCAGCAGTTGGATGCGGATCTGAAAGCGCTGGAAGCGGATATTTATGAACTGGGGCATGGCAGATTTAACATCAACAGCCCGAAACAGCTCAATGAAGTGCTGTTCGAGCGGCTGGAAATCCCGGTTGAGGGATTGCGGCGGACAACGCACGGTTATTCAACCGATGCTGCCACGCTGGATAAGCTGGCGGAAGATCACGACCACCCGATCATCCAGCAAATTCTCAACTACCGTGAGTTAACCAAGCTCAAAGGCACTTATGTGGATGCGCTGCCCAAGTTGATTAATGCCAAAACGGGACGTGTTCACACCAGTTATAACCAGACCGGAACCACCACTGGGCGCTTGAGCAGCAGCGACCCTAACCTGCAAAACATCCCCATTCGCACCGAGATTGGCCGGGAGGTGCGGCGCGGTTTTATCGCGTCACCCGGTACCAAACTGCTGTCGGTCGATTACAGCCAGATCGAGCTGCGTGTGCTGGCGCATGTCAGCGAGGATGAAACCCTACTGAACGCCTTTGCGCTGGGTCAGGACATTCATGCGGCCACGGCAGCAGCGGTCTATGGTATTCCGCTGGAGCAGGTGACTTACGAGCAGCGCAGCTTTGCCAAGCGCGTGAATTTCGGCCTGATCTATGGCATGGGAGCGTTCCGGCTGGCGCGGGATAGCAATCTCACGCTGTCCGAAGCGCGCGACTTCATCAACACCTACTTCGCTCGTTTGCCACGCGTGCAGGAATATCTGGAAGGCACGAAGGAAGCCGCCCGCAAGGGGCCAATCAAGACGCTGTTTGGACGCCAGCGAACCTTCCCGGTGCTGATGAATGCAGCCGATGGCAGCCGGTCGACCCTGGTGCAGGCGGATGAGCGTGTCGCCATCAATATGCCTATCCAGGGTACGGCAGCGGACATCATGAAAAAGGCGATGATCGAGCTGTATGACGCCTTGAATGCGAGCCATCTGCAAGCCAAGATGATCTTACAGGTGCATGACGAACTGGTGCTGGAAGTGCCTGAAAGTGAACTGGATGAAACGGCGCGGCTGGTGGTGGATGTGATGGAAAATGCCTACGTGCTGAAAGCCCCGCTGCGTGCGAACGCTGAAGTGGGCGAGAACTGGCGTGACATGGAACACTGGGACGGTTAATGGTTCCCTGAAGATTTCGCCTGTGCGCTAACTATGCTATAGTCTTACCATAACCTAGTTCTTATGTTTGCGCCTGGATATTCACCATAGAATAAGAGTAACCATGAAACACTTTCTAGATCTTTCCGACTGGTCGAGTCAGGAGTTGCATCATCTGATTCAGCTGGCTGCGCATCTCAAGTTTGAGTGGAAAAGCGGCGGTAATAAGCCTGTGCTGGGCGGTAAAACACTCGGCATGATCTTTCAGAAACCGTCATTGCGCACGCGGGTCTCTTTCGATGTCGGAATGCAGCACCTGGGCGGACATTCGATCATGCTCGGCCCAAGCGAAATCGGCCTGGGGAAGCGCGAGAGCATCGCGGATGTCGCCCGTGTGTTATCAAGTATGGTGCAGGGCATCATGGCCCGTGTGTTTGAGCACCAGCATGTGCTGGAACTGGCTAAATGGTCGAGCGTACCGGTCATCAATGGCTTGAGTGATGACCGCCATCCCTGCCAGGCAATGGCGGATATGCTGACGATTTACGAGCACTTCGGCCATACGGAAGGTTTGCAACTGGCGTATATTGGCGATGGCAATAATGTAGCGGCGTCGCTGGCATTAATTTGTGCCAACTTTGGTGTCGATTTTACGATTGCTTCGCCCGAGGGTTATGAGTTACCTGATGCAACAGTGGAACTCGCTCAACAGGCTGGCGCGATTACGATCCGGCGTCTGCGCGATCCGCTGGAAGCGGTTCAGGGTGCGAACATTCTGTACACGGATACCTGGGTAAGCATGGGCCAGGAGGAAGAGTCTGCTGAGCGGGTGCAGGCGTTCAAGAAATACCAGATTGATACGGAACTGGTCGCCAGTGCCAGCCCGGATGCCGTTGTGATGCATGATCTTCCTGCCTATCGTGGGAAGGAAATTACGGATGAAGTGGCCGATGGCCCGCAGTCTGTCATATTTCAGCAGGCGGAAAACCGCCTCCATGCCCAAAAAGCGATACTCGTTCATTTAATGTCCTAGTAGGGAACTGCGGCGATGCCAGGAAATCGTGAAGCGTACGATCAAGCGATGAATGCCGGTCATAATGCGGCATGGGATCAGGAGTGGTCGACGGCGATTAGCGCCTACGGGCGCGCTATCCGAGAATTCCCCGAAGACCCGGATGCACATATCCATCTGGGGCTGGCCTTGCTACGTGCCAACCGGCTGGATGATGCCCTCAAGGTTTACACACGCGCTTATCAACTGACGCCAGAAGATCCGATTCCACTGGAAAAGAGCGCGGATGTACTGGAGCGAATGGGGCGACTGCGCGAAGCAGCGCAGCAGTATGTCAACGTGGCTGAGATTTACCTGGGCCAGCGCGACCTGAATAAAGCGATTGATAACTGGGAGAAAGCCACCAATTTATCGCCCGGATTTGGGGCTATCCACGCGAAGCTGGCACAGGCTTACGAGCGTGTGGGCAATAAACCGAAAGCGATCCGCGAATATTTGACGCTGGCGTTTAATCTGGCGCGAGCTAGGGAAACCAGCCGGGCCATCAAGGCGGTGCAGCGTGCGTTGAAGTTAGACCCGAAAAATGCGCAAGCGTTGAATTCGCTGCGGGCGCTTGAAACTGGTGGCGAAGTTATCCCACCAAATTTCGATGACAGCACACCGACTCGCAAGGAACAGGTGGATAGTTTCGATCTGTTTGATTTGACGGACGAGCGTGCGCCTGTTGGCGAATCTGACCCGCTGGGGCCGATGGGTGAGGCGATGGTTGATGCCCTGGGTATGCTCGCCTCTTATGTGATGGAAAATGGTGAACTGGATTCCTATGGCAGTCAGGCACTGCTGGGGATGGAATTGCAGCGTCAAGGGATTTACGACCAGGCGATTACGGCTTATGAAGCTGCGGAACCCAAACTGCGGCATCCGTCGCTCAAGTTGAATCTGGGAGTGCTGCTACTGCAAGCCGACCGTCCATCAGAGGCCATCAAGCACCTGGGCGAAGCGATCACAAACCCTGAACTCAGCGCTGGTGCTTATCACGCAATGGGTCAGAGTTATTACAAGTTAGGCAAGCACAAGCAGGCTTCGCGGTATCTCATTCAAAGTTTGCAACTGGTCGATACCGGGCTGGCATCCAATGTTGAGGAAGTGGAAGACCTGGCGCGTGTTTATGAGAATGTCATGGTCACCCTGGAAGGGCGCACCGAGGAAGCACTCTCGGCCATCAACCGGCGCTTTGTGGAGCTGTTGCAAGGCAAGGACTGGAAACAGCGGATTGCCGAGACACGCCGCCAGCTTCAGGAAACAATGCGTACTGGTGGTGAGCAGGGAGTTGTGGACTGGCTTGTCACGACGCATGGTGACGAGCTGACGGTTGCCGTATCACGAATTGACCGTTATTTGCAGCAGGGTTTGCTCACGCTGGCGATGGATGAGGCTCATCATGCGGTTGAGTTTGCGCCGTCTTATCTGCCGATCCATGTCCGCATGGCTGAGATTATGATGCGCGAGGGGCGGGTGCGGCAGGCGATCAATAAGTACAACATCGTCGCACGGACGTATCTGGTGCGCGGTGAGAATGATCGCGCAGCGTCGATTTTGGGCGAAGTGCTGGAGATGGCCCCGCTGGATATTTCGGTGCGCACCAATTTGATCGAATTATTAGAAGCTGAGGAACGCTGGGACGAGGCGCTTGACCAGTATGTGGATCTGGCCGATACTTATCACCAGCTTGGCGATTTTGATATGGCTCGCAACACCTACAATGTTGCGGAACGTCTGGCAACCCGTGTCCAGGCGTCGGTCGATAAGATGGTGCGAATCAAGCACCGGATTGCGGATATTGATCAGATGCGGCTGGACATCCGGCGTGCACAGCGCACATATGAAGAGATCATTCAGATTGCCCCGAATGACGAGCGCGCCCGGCGGATGCTCATTGACCTCAATTACCGCCAGAGTAATCAGGTTGAAGCGATCAGACGGCTCGATGAGCTGCTCAAGATTTTTGCCAAGAACAAACAGGTGAATCGCATTACACAGCTTCTAGAAGAACTGGTGACGCTGTATCCGAATGATACAGGTTTGCGTTCTCGGTTGGCTGCTATTTATCGCCAATTGGGACGGAAAAAGGAAACGATTCTTCAGTTAGATGCTTTAGGTGAATTGCAACTGGAAGCTGGCGCACACGAAGAAGCCATCAATACCCTGCGTCAGATCATCGCTTTGCAGCCGGACGGTATAGAAGATTACCGGCGTCTGCTGGCGCAATTGGGTGGTTGAGTCTCGGGATTATTACTTTGGAACTGGTGTGGGTATTTGACAATATAACACTCACCACACTGCTTGATATTTTGCTGGTGGGGTTGTTGATCTTCGGTCTGACCTTCTTCATCCGGGGGACTCAGGCTGTTGCGCTGCTGCGTGGGGTGGTTGTGCTGCTGGTTGGCATGGTGCTGCTCTCGCGCATCTTCGACCTCACTGCGTTGAGTTGGTTGGTCAATATCTCGCTGCCGGTGCTTGCGGTTGCTATTCCGGTCATATTCCAGCCGGAACTAAGACGCGGCTTGGAACGATTGGGCCGCGCGGGTGTCCTCACAGGGGTGCGCCAGCCCGGCGCGACCGCGCGCGCCAATGTCATCGATGCTATCTGCCAGGCTTCGGAAAAGCTCTCCGAGCGGCGTCACGGCGGTTTAATCGTCTTGCAGCGCAGCAGTAATCTTGAAGAATATATTCGCACAGGTATCCGACTGGATAGTGAAGTCACCCCGCAGATTTTGCTCACAATCTTCTGGCCGAAAACTGAGCTTCATGATGGCGCAGCGATCATTGATCCTGAGGGCCGAATTGCGTCGGCGGCTTCAGTGCTGCCGCTCTCGGCCAGCCGCAATCTGCCCAACCGGAACCTGGGTACCCGTCACCGGGCTGCGCTAGGGATGAGTGAAGTGAGCGATGCCATCTGCATCGTCGTCTCGGAAGAAACAGGCCGCATCGCGATTACGGATGGCGGGCGTATGATTCCACGGCTGGATGCCAAGCGCCTGCGCACCATCCTGAACGCGATCTATGGTAGTGATCGCAAACAATCTCAGTCCTGGTGGGCGCGTGCGCGCAATTATGGAGACGAATTCCTCGGTTTGCTTCGAGGTGAACGAAAGCAGGCTTAATGCGCAAAACCGAGGGCGAAAATCGTGTTTTGGTGAATAACCTGATGTGGTTTGCCGGGTCACTGGCCCTGGCATTTTGCATCTGGATTGTGGCGACACTGGAATCCGATCCCATCCGTGAACGAGTCTTTCCATCCATTTCCGTCCAGGTGGTTTATGACGACGGACTGCTGATTACCGACCAGTCACGCAGCACAGTCAGCGTCAATGTGCGCGGCCCCGAATCATCTATTACCCAGTTGAGCAGTGATGATATTCAAGTTCAGGCTGATCTCTCCGGGCGCGGACCGAATAGTTACCGGGTGGACCTTACGCCGATTGTCTCTCGGCGTGTGGTTGCGGATACCAGCCCGCGCCAGATTACGGTGACCCTGGAAGAAGCGCGCGAACAGTTGGTTGAAGTACAGGCAAATGTCACCGAATCGCCGCCACGAGGCTACCAACTGGGCGGCACGATCACGTTTGAAGCCAATCAGGTGTTGGTGAGCGGTCCTGTGAGCCTTGTGCAGCAGGTGATCGCGGCTCAGGTAGACCTGGATTTAAGCCAGCAGCGTAACACATACTCGGCGGACAGCCGTCTGGTCGCAGTAGACACTGAGGGAAATGAAGTGGATGGGGTGACGCTCGACCCGGCGCTTGTCCGGGTGACCGTGCCTATTCAAGCCCGCACAGACATCCGCGAGGTCCGCGTGATTCCCTCGACACTGGATGAGAGCCTGCCAGATGGTTATGCCATTACCTCGATTTCTGCCGCCCCGGATACGATTGTAATTACCGGCCCACCGGACATTCTGGAAAATGCACCCGGCGCATTCTTTACCGAACCGGTTGATCTTACAGGGCGCACCAGCAGCTTTGAACAGGATGTATCGGTGGAAATCCCGAATGATGACTTGATCGTTGTCGGTAATCAAACCATCACGGTCTCCATTGGCATCACGCCGCTGCTAGCCAGCCGTCAGTTCGACAGTATTCCTGTGGAGATTATCGGCGTGGGTGAAGGCCTGCGTGCCGAGGCTGCACCCACAGAGGTGACGGTGCTGTTGGCCGCCACGCAACAGCTCCTGGATGATCTGGAACCTGCCAATCTGCGGGTGGTGGTGGACGTGAACGGGCTTGAAGCTGGTAATTATCAACTCATGCCGGATGTCTCCGTGACGCAAAATCAATCTGCTGTCAGCTCGGTATCCGTCCTGCCCGCTGAGATCGACGTCGTGATCACAGAGCAGCAGGCCGAATCACCCTGACCTTCGCAGCGCTTTTGACTTCTGCTACAATTCAGCTCGATTTGAGGAGAGGTAGCAGTAAGTATGGCGCGTAAACCAATTGTGGCGCTGGTTGGCAGGCCCAATGTCGGTAAAAGTACATTATTTAACCGTCTGGCAGGCCAACGATTGGCTGTCACGGATGATATTCCTGGTACCACACGTGATCGTTTGCAAGCGGAAAGCGATTGGCGCGGGGTGGTATTTTATGTGGTTGATACCGGTGGTATCGAGGTTTACCAGCCCAAGGGCAGTCGCGACATCGCTCCTTTGGCCGAAGGCAGCGCGGACTTTGTCCCCATGATCGAGGGACAGGCGATGCTGGCAGCCGAAGAAGCGGATGTGATTGTGATGCTGACTGATGCGTCACAGGGAATCACAGCAGCGGATGAACATATCGCGCAAGTTTTGCGCCGCAACAGCACCGACAAGCCCATTATTGTGGCCCCCAACAAAGCGGATAATCCTGAGCGTAGTGATGATGCCTTTGAATTCTACGCGCTGGGTTTTGACGTGGTACAGCCGATCAGCGCGTTTCATAATCTCGGCGTAGGCGATCTTCTTGACCGGATTATTGAAGCGTTACAAAGCCGGGAATTAGAGCTGACCGACGAAGAGGATGAGGACGAACACCTTAACATCGCGATTGTCGGTCGTCCGAATGTGGGTAAAAGCAGTCTGCTTAATCTGATGCTCGGCGTTGATCGCGCCATTGTGAGTCCGGTGGCAGGCACGACGCGTGATGCGATTGACACACGTATCACCTGGCATAATATGTCTGTGACCCTGATTGACACGGCAGGCATCCGCAGGCGCGGCAAGATCGAACCGGGCGTCGAGAAATATAGTGTGCTGCGCACGATGAAGGCCATTGACCGCTGTGATGTAGCACTGCTGCTGGTGGATGCGGTGGATGGTATCACCGAGCAGGATCAACACATCGCCGGGTATATCCTGGAAGCGAACAAAAGCGTGGTCATCGTGGTGAACAAGTGGGATGCGGTTGAAAAAGACACCTACACGATGCCTAATTACCTGGAGGTCATGAAGGAGAAGTTTAACTTTCTTCCGAATGCCCCTGTGATCTTCATCAGTGCATTAACCGGTCAGCGTATTCATCAGGTGTTGGAGACTGCCAATCGTGTCTGGGAAGCACGCACTTTCCGTGTCGCCACAGCAGATTTGAACCGACTGGTGCGCGCAGCCTTGCAAAAGCACCCGCCGCCACAGAAGGGCACCAAGCAGCTCAAAATCTTCTTCGCCAGCCAGGTAGCCGTGGACCCGCCCGTGTTTTTATTTCACGTGAATGATACGCGGCTGGTGCATTTTACCTATAAGCGTTTTCTGGAAAACCGGATTCGTGAAGAGTATCCCTTTGAGGGGACGCCGATCATCCTGAGTTTCCGCCCTCGCGATGGCAAGCTGGATAATTGAGTGAAGCAGATCACACGATAGGGTTTAGCCCTGTCAATTCATAAACCTGGACACCCTGGCGGCGATTCTTAACTTTTAACTCGCCTAAGGCTCGTGCCTGGGCCAATCCATCCAGTCGGTGAACCACTGTTTCCTCGACCAGGATTTGTCCGGGTTCAGCATTTTCCTGTAGCCGCTTGGCAAGGTTTACCGCATCGCCGATGGCGGTGTAGTTCATGGC
>JAIOHN010000497.1 GCA_019912985.1 Anaerolineae bacterium
GTGATAGATGCTGCCAGCAGTGATGCAAGCGTGCAGGGTATACGGCGCTTTAATGAGATGATCGCAGCCGAACCCCGCGTCAGCACGACCGCGATTCAGACTGTCGGCAGCAAGGGTTATGATGGCTTTGCCCTGGCGTTGGTGATTGGCGATTAAGCAGCCCACCGTTTTAACGCATCGATTCAACAACGTAGAGTATGATAAAGTAACGTAAAAAAGCCTGAACAATACGTAGGGAAATGGTGACATTAAAGCTGGAACAACGGTGTAACTAATGATATTGAATATGCAGGTTACATCATGCTACTGGTACGAACGCACATTTTTACCCCCTATTACGTCGCGCTCTCACCTCCCTCAATCACGACAGGGGGCGACATTGTGACAAAGATTCCACGAGTGCTCAAGCAAGCGCTGGCCGGTGATTCTGCCGCGATCTCCAGCCTTTATCAGCTTCATGTCGACGCGATCTACCGTTATATTCTGTATCGTGTACCCACCAGTCACGACGCGGAAGATCTGACTGCCGAAGTCTTTTTGAAGATGGTGAAGGATTTACCGAATTATCAGTGGACAGGCGCACCGTTTGAAGCCTGGTTGTATCGCATTGCCGCCGCACGCATCGCAGACTTTCATCGCAAAAACCGACGACATCCCGATGTGGACCTGAACGACACCCTGACCGACCATATCCCGCTACCAGAGGAACAACTGCAACAGGCCCAGGAAGTTGAAAATCTGCGACAGGTGCTGAACCAACTCAGCGAGGATGAGCAAACCATCCTGATTTTGCGCTTTGTCGAGCGCAAGAGCCATCAGGAAGTGGCTCATATCATGGGGAAAACCCCGGCAGCGGTCAAAACTATGCAGCATCGAGCGCTGGTGCAATTGGCAGCGCTGTTAGGCTCGGAAGAAAAAGCTCGACATTATCTGCGAGGGCGACATGACTGAAGAACGTCACACACCCGACTCGCTCGCGGATGAACTGGATCACATGCTGCCGCCTGATTCGGGCGACATTGGCGCGGCCAGTGACGATGCGCTGGTGAATGCCGCGCAACAACTGGCATCTGCGCCACGTCCCCAACTTGATGCTGGCAAAAAGGCCGATATTCAGGCCATGCTGATGCAGCAGGTACAACAGCAGTATGGGCCTTCCAGGACCGTGCGACCGAATTTCAGGCCGCTGGTACGGTGGGCGGTAGCCGCCTGCGTCGTGCTGGCCGTGATGGCCGGAGGCACCTCAGCGACGCTTGCCAGTGTGCCGGGTGACATTTTTTATCCGGTAAAACAATCTCTGGAGCAGATCGAAACCCAACTCGCCAATTCGCCACAGGCGCTTGCCTTTGCGCATCTCACTCATGCCGAGCGCCGCGTGCAAGAAGTGGGAGTCTTGCTGAATCGCGGTGAGGTAGATGTGCCGCTGGTTCATGCCGCGCTGGATCAAATGGCGAGTGCGGCCCAGGTTGCACGCGCCGAAACGACGATCCCTGCGGATACGCTGCGCGAGATTGAAGACCGCACCTATGCGCTCAGCACATCTTTGAACAATCTTCTGATCGGGGAGCTGCCTAATTATGGCAGTGAGATCGATCCGGTCATGACTGATGTGGCCGCCACACAGGACAGCGGAGCCCTGCTGCTGCCAGCAACGGCGACTTTTACGCCCACTTCCACCGCTACCGAGACATTTACCAGTACGGCGACATTGACACCCACTGCGACGCTGACCTCAACGGCCACCGCCACACCCACGCAGACCCATACGCCGTCACCAACCATGACTCTGGTGCCATCTCCGACACCCACGCTTGCACCGCTAATCCAGCCCACCGCCGATGACTCGATTGTGATTGGTGATGACGGGCAGGTGATCTGGCGCGACAACGGCAGTTGTGATAACCCGCCACCGGCATGGGCTCCGGCCAACGGCTGGCGCACACGCTGCGAAAATCAATCGCCCGGAACGAGTAATCAACCGGGGAACAGCGGCCAGAATAATCCGCCTGGAAATAATGGTCAGGGCAACCCGCCGGATAATCCCGGCAATTCCTCGCCGCCAGGGCAGCAAAACCCGAATAATCCGAACAACAGCGGCGGGAATGGGAACAACGGCAACAACAATCGCAGCGGAAAAGGGAAAAACAGCTAAGCGATCCCTCGTGTGATTCCGCAGACACAGCGGCCACCACATCCCCTATCATGAGCGTCTTCCAGGGCTGGTACATGAACGTACCGGCCCTGACTTTTTTCCTATCTTTGCGAATTCGCCGTGCCTTCCTGTGACATTGCGAACGGTTCAACGGTATTAAGAGTGTCATTGGCAGTATCGCAATCACAACGGTTTATTACAGGAAGGACAATATTCATGAGCATGAAAACCAATCACTTCAGCAAGTGGCTCTGGCTTGCGTTCATCAGCCTGTTCGCGCTGGCACTGGTTCTGCCGCTGGCTGCACAGGATGCACCCACCACGGGCGATGAATTGACTGATGAAAACACCATGATGATCATTGGTGAAATTGCCTTTACCTCTGATGGTGACATCGTGGTGATGGACGCAGAAGGTAATGTATACACCATCGCTCCAGCGGGCGCATTCACCCCGTCGATCGTAGAAGATGGCGACGTGGTCATCATTATCGGCCATCTGCTGCCGGATGGCATCACGATCCAGGCAGACGAATTTGAATTCTTCATCGAAGACGACGAGGAAGACCCCGAAGCCACACCGGAGATTACCCCGGAAGCGACTTTAGAAGTGACGCCCGAAGTCACTCCAGAAGTGACCCCTGAAATTACACCAGAAGTAACCCCGGAAATTACACCGGAAGTCACTGAAGAACCCATCGTAACCTGCGGCAATCTCTATCACCCGGTGGCGGCGCGGATTGCTGAAGAATTCGGTGTCAGCCAGGAAGAAGTGGTGGCGATGCACTGTGCAGGCAACGGGTTCGGCAACATTGCTCGTGCCTTCCTGCTGGCCCGTGCCGTGGATGATGGCACGCAGGCGCAGGACTTCCTCGACATGCACAAGGGTGGAAATGGTTGGGGCAATATCGTCCGTGAGACTGGCGTACATCCGTCTGATCTCGCCCCAGGCCGCATCGGCAAAGATGCTGACACCGACGATACCACGACCGCGCCGACCATGTCACAGCAGCAGTCGAATAACGGCAACGGCAATAACGGCAACAACGGCAATAATGGAAACAACGGCAATAATGGGAACAATGGCAATAACGGTAACAATGGCAATAACGGCAATAATGGGAACAACGGCAATAACGGCAACAATGGAAATAACGGCAATAACCGCGGCGGTAAAAAAGGCGGTTGACGGCTAACTCTGTGCAACAACACTGTGATAGCCCCTCTTCTATGAGGGGCTTTTGTTTTTATGTCAAAAGTCAGATATAGATTGAATCGGGCAATTGCAAAAATAAACTGACGAAAACCAACATCTTCCTGAATTAGTAATATCGCTGACACACTGCTCGAAAATTATTTCTATGCGATCATGAGCAACTATCACATCGGGAGGTCAATGGCGGTATTCGTGCTTTGATCTTCAAATCTGACACGAACTTGAGGATATTTCTCCGATAGCTGTGACAAAAGCAGAAACCTGTGGCACGTCGCTTAGGAAACACGTCCCTAATCCCATGCCCTGGAAACAAAAATCCGCACCAATGCCCCGGCAATCAGAATCAGAAGAAACGATTGCAGCGGATGACTCAGCCTCGCCTCCGCATGGGTTGCAGCGTGCAGCAGGGTGAAATAGGCCAGCAGCGCATACATTGGGAGTAAAACACGCCACTGCCGCCACAATACGAATCCGGCTGCAAGCGCCACAATCGGCAGTGTCAGCGCGATCATGAACTGCTGTGCCTCATACGGGGGATAGCCCGCATCTAGAAGCGCCTGGTAGTTGAAAATGTAGGTGTTATTCCAATCGGCGTTGGGGTCGCCCACCCAGAATGTCACCAGTTTTTCCGCCGTGTAGCGGATATAGGTCAGCGGTTCGCTGAGGATAGAATCCACTGCCCGCTGCGTCCAGTACCGGTCGCCATCTATGCTGGTCGGGTCATGCGCTTGCCAACCGGGGCCATACAGCACATCCTCCCAGACCTGCATATAGGTATAGCCCTCGTCTTTGATCAGGTGATAGTATTCCGGGCTGCCCTGCCACAGGATGGCATTACTGGTTTGCAGGGGGAAAATCGCGTGATAACGAGCATAATTGTGCACAATCCAGGGCGTTATCACCAGGACGGCTGAAACGAGATAAATCGCGCCCCAGCGCCGCGCAGGACGGTAGCCTGCCATAAGCCACACCACCAGGATAAACGCGAGTGGGAAAAACAGCAGCGTCGGGCGAACGAGGTTGCTCACCCCTAACACCACGCCAGCCAGAATCAACCGCCGTCTGACGGGACGTTGCCAGGCATCCCACAGCGTAATCATCACTAGCAGCAGCAAGGGAATATACAAGTTTTCACTCAGGATGCGGAAGGACTGGTAGATCAGCAAATAGCTGATTGCTGTGAAGAAGGCCGCGAGAAGTCCTGCCAGTCCCCCTAACAGCCTGCGCCCCAGGGCGTAAGTGAGGGGGATTGTAAGAACACCCAGTAAAGCCTGAGCATAGGCGGCGAAGTTGTAGGAGCCATGCCCCGCCCAATACACCACCGCTAGCCACGCAGGGTAGAGGGGCACCCGCCCTGGCCACGTAAACCCATAACCTGCCAGCAGTTCGCGGGCGAGATTGTCGTACCCTGGTTCATCACCAATCAGCCGATCCGGCGTGTCGGGGTGGGTGCTGTTCCACTGGTTCACCACTTGCAGGCGCAGGAACATCCCCAGAAGGATGCACAAGAACAGGAGTCCGATCTGCAATCTTGATTTATTCAGGGGGAACATACAGTCGCACTGTCCCTTAGATGGGTTACCGCAATTTCAAGTCCTTGTCGAGTACCCAATTAATGACGCCACGTATAATCAAATTTCTTTATTAGATTATACTTATCGACTATAAGTTAAGAAACGCAAAATCGATCTTCGGAGAGTTTTGATAGGTACAGCAGGGTAATGTCACTGGATGTAAGCCAATCATCAAAATCACTTTACGCTTCGGTAACTAAGATAATTCAACTAGACCAAAGGACACCACATGACTCCATACAAGCTGATTATCTTTGACCTCGATGGCACGCTGGTCGTTGACCGTGAGAGCAGCGAACTGCTGCCCGGCGTGCTGGACTGGTTCACGGAACATCACGCGCAGCAGCGGATCGCGATTGCCACCAATCAGGGCGGCGTGGGTCTGCGTTACTGGATGGAGGTGGAGAAATTTGGCAGGCCACAGAAATACCCCACCGAGGATCGCATCTGGTCGCGGGTGGACGCGGTGCAGGCACAACTCCCCGGCGGGCCTTATCCCGCGAATGCCTGCTTTGCCTATCAAAACCGAAAGGGGATATGGTCGCCGACGCCACCGGATAAACGCGGCCAGCCAGAATGGTCGCCCGACTGCCGCAAACCTGCACCGGGGATGCTGCGACGGGCCATGACAGAAGCCGAAATTGCGAATCCGGCGGACTGCCTGATGGTGGGTGACCGGGTTGAAGATCAACTTGCCGCACAGGCCGCAGGCTGCGCCTTTCAATGGGCATGGGAATTTTTCGGGCGTGAGAAGCCGGATGAGGCTCCATAACACTCATCATTTCGCGATTAAATTGGATTGTGTTCGCAGTTACTCGGAGCGATCACCCCGAGGCTTTGGCCGGTTCGCCCAGCACGTGTGAAGCCTGTCCCCAGGTGCCGGAAAATACAAATTCACTCAGCGGCTTGCGCATGCGCGGCGAGAGTTCGCTGTTGCGAATTTCAGCCGGGAGTCCTTTCAGCGATGCCTGATACCCAATCGCCAGCATCACCACCGGCTCGTAAGACTCTGGAATGTGATAGAGTTCACGCGCCAGCGCGCGGTCAAAGCCCCCCATCTGCCGCAGTCTCAAGCCACTGTGCATCGCCTGGATCGACAGATTACCCACTGCCAGCCCCACGTCATACCACATATTGGAGGTGACGTGTTCGCCGCCTTCGACACCAGCCACCACCAGAATCAGCACAGGTGCTTTTCCAGCCCACGCACGATTGCGCTCATTCAGGCAGGATGCCAGTTTGGCATGTTCATCGGGTTCGGCGCTGGTCGCGATGAGAAAATGCCAGGGCTGTAAATTTCGCGACGAAGCTGCCCAACGGGCCGCTTCCAGCAGGCCGAGGAGCTTTTCGCGTTCAATCGGGCGTGCCTCATACAGGCGCGGACTCCAGCGTTCGGCGATGAGGTCGTGAATAGGTACCTGAGTCTCGGCGGTCTTTTTCATGGTGGGTGTGTTCTCCTGCATGTGGACTGAACGGGTTGTGTTTATTCTAGCCCACCTTTTAGCCCAAAATCCAACACAAATGAGTCCATCGTCCGTTTTTTATAAATATCCGACCCACCATACGACCAGACAGTGCTTATCAAACCACCTAAACTGCATTACACTTTTGAACATGATACGCCTTGATCCCGTAACCAGTCACAAGACAGACCTATGACCACTGAGAAGCCGGTGAACACCACCAACCAGCGCCCAGCCGGGATGCGAGCATTTACCATTGTATGGTTTGGGCAGTTTATCTCGCTGATTGGCACCGGCATGACGCAGTTTGCTGTCGCGCTCTGGGCGTGGCAGCTCACCGGGCAGGCGACCGCGTTGGCATTGGTCAGCTTCTTCACTTTCGGGCCGATGGTACTGGTCAGCCCGCTTGCCGGGGCGCTGGTGGACCGGCTTGACCGCAAGCTGGTGATGATGCTCAGCGATCTGGCGGCTGGGCTATCGACGATCATTCTTTTTGCCCTGCTCCTGGCCGATCATCTGGAAATCTGGCATCTTTATGCGGCGGGCGCTTTCGCCGGGACCTTCCAGGCATTCCAGTTCCCGGCTTATTCGGCTGCCGTCACCACGATGATTCCCAAGGCACAGTATGGTCGCGCTCAGGCGATGCTCGGGCTGGCGGAATCTGCTGCGCGCATTTTCGCACCCATCGCGGCCAGCGCCCTGTTCGCCTTCATCGACCTGCGCGGAATCATGTTGATCGACATCATCACCTTCTGCTTCGCCATTTTGACGCTGTGGTTCGTCTACATCCCCACGCCGTCCCGCACTGAAACCGGCGCAGCCGCCCAGGGCAGCCTTTTGCAGGAATCACTCTACGGCTTTCGCTATATCCTGGCGCGGCCCAGTTTGTTCGGTCTGCAACTGGTCTTTCTCTTTGGGAACTGGCTGGCAACCATCGCATTTGAGCTGCTGCCGCCGATGCTGCTGGCACGAACCGGCGGTAATGAGCTGGCTCTGGGCAGTGTCCAGTCGGCGATGGGGATTGGCGGTGTGGTTAGCGGCATGGTTTTGACCGCCTGGGGCGGCCCGCGCCGCCGCGTGAATGGCGTGCTCATCGGCTGGACGATAAGTGGCTTTTTTATGCTGCTGCTCGGATTGGCGCAGGTGCTGCCCCTATGGATGCTGTTCGGTTTCGCCATGCTGACCAGCTTCCCACTGGTCAATGCCTCTAATCAGGCGATCTGGCAGGCCAAAGTCGCGCCGGATGTGCAGGGCCGGGTTTTCGCCATTCGCGCTTTAATCGCGCAGGCGACCACGCCGATTGGGATGCTGCTGGCCGGGCCGCTGGCAGATGTGGTGTTTGAACCCGCGATGCAGCCCGGTGGCGCGCTGGCAGGCACTTTCGGCCCGTATGTTGGCACCGGGCCGGGCGCAGGGATGGCGTTGATTTTCATCGCCTGTGGCTTCTGCACGGCGCTGGTGGGATTAAGCGCTTATCGTTTCCGCGCGATCCGCGAAGTCGAGGACATCCTCCCCGATCATGATCTCGCGGTTGAACCTGCGCCTGTGTAAGGACAATGTCTTCAAGCACACACTTGTCGAAGCCCCGAAGGCTCTAAATTAGTGCTCTAACAGCACCTGATAAGTCAGGACGTAATGCGCGCCATCGCGAGCGCAAACCGCCTGGATATGACCGTGCTCCGCGTCCGCCGCACGAACCGGTGTGCGCCCCAGGAAATCATCTGGTAGAAAGCGGTTGGCATCCCACACTTCAAACATACTGTCACCGCTCAGGCCGCTGAAACGATAGGCGCTGGCATCAAACTTTTTCATTGGCGTCCAACCTGCCTGCTGGTGCAGCCGCCCACTCTCGAAATTTATCTCGTCAAAATGGATGCCTGTGGGATGCGAATGCATCTTCTGCGCCCATGTCGACCACACCTTACGCCCATTGAACTTGATGTAAATTTCGTCGCCATCATTCTCCTGTGACTGAACACATTTCAACCACAGCAACTGCACCGTATATGTATCCATCAACCTTTTCCTCTGCTACCAGACCATTCCCCGCGCGGCCACTGTCCAGATCGCCTCGACAGCTTCCCCGACGACCCCAAAAAGCTGATTATGCAAATTGCTGACAACACCTGCCTGCACCGGCACAATGCGCACCCGTTCGCCAATCACCGGCTTCTCATCACAGCGCGACAGATCGACAAAGGCATGTTCCTCATTCAAATTGTAGAGAATGGCATCAGGATAATCGAGGATGAAGCCATAGACACCCTTGTCGTTTATGGCGCTGAGGGTCTTGCTGCCGCTATCAAGAATGGCGCGGTCACTGGTGGGGCGGCTGACCACGGTCGCCAGCGCTGTCATCGCGCACTCATCCAGCGCCGCCAAGCCCCGGCGCACACTGCCATAGTCGTTGAAGATATAGGTGCCAACGCGCAGTTCGGTCAGCTCCGGCATTTCATGTACCCGCAGCGCGGCATCCATCCCGCCACCGCTCACGATGTCTACACCGATCCCGGCCCGATGCAGCGCATCCAGCGCTTCCTGTAAAGCCGGGCGGATGATGGGATTACTGGGATAAACGAGCAGGCCCGCGAAATGCAGGTGATCGTCCGCGTCGATCTTTTGCGCCAGTTGCAGCACCTCGCTCACAGGCGCGCCGGTACGCTCCAGCTCCGTCGCCAGTTCCACCATCACGCGCAGCACGATCTCATTGGCCGCGGCGGCGTCGGACAACCCGGCTATCACCGAGACATGATCGGCGCTTACGGTCACGCGGTTGTACAGTGCCATATCAGCCAGTCGCGCCGTTTTCGATGGCCCAACGACATTATAGGGAATCTGGATGTTGCCGAAGCCTTCGTCAATAAATACCTGTGCTTCGCTCAGCTTCTGGCAGGCAATCCCGACCGCGCCAGCTTCCATCTGCATCTGCGCAATCTCCGGCACTTTGTGCGTCTTGACATGCGGGCGGCAGTCCAAACCGTGCTGGTCGCAGTGTGCTTGCATCCGGGCAATATTGGCCTGCATTTGCGGGATGTCAATCAAGATGCAGGGCGTTTCTAATTCAGTAACAGGGGGCATATGCGCCTCATTCCAGGCAGCTTTCAGCGTCGGAAACGACTCACTCCAAAGATAGCATTTTACTCACAAAAAAATTGATTTTTGATTGTTATAATATGAATTGACTCACATGGCAAATGCCTTTTATGATTTTAGTAACTTTAGTTGAAAGGTACAGCCATGACCGACGACACCACTCCACAAGCCTCCTATACTGCGCAACACTCCCCTGACCGTGTTGGATTGGGACGTACTGCCGGCCAACGTACAGCGGAAATTTTCGCTGGTTTGCGGGCGGAAATGAACCCCACCCCGGAGACGGAAGCGCTCAGCCGTCTCTCGGGCCGCCTCACAGCCCGTCTGCTGATGCGTATGGCTAAACCCGAATTATTTAACTTTGTGCCAGTCCGTTCAGGCGGATTTCTGGGCCTCATTGAAGAGGAGTTGGATGGACAACCGGCCACCGTGGTCGAGATTGCTGCTGGTTTTTCGCCGCGCGGCATCCAACTGGCGAGAGAGCATCCCGAACTCAACGTCATTGAAATTGACCTGGAAGACGTCATTGAGGAGAAAAAGAATCGCCTGAACAAAATATCGAAATTCGAAAAACCTGCCAACCTCACCTGGTACAGCGCCGACCTGGGTGTCACCCGCTTGAGCGAGGTCCTGCAAGGCCAGAAAGTTGACGTGGTTTCTGCTGAAGGGCTGCTGCCCTACTTTACTTTTTCGGAGATCCCGCGCGTGGTCAGTTATGTCCGCGACAGCCTGAAGCCCGGCGGCGCGTTCATCGCGGATATTGGTTACTCGGATGTTAAAGGCGTACAGGAAGCCAGCCGCGTCGTCAGCCTGTTCCGGCGGCAGACCAGCACCATGCCCGGCAGTGTCCACGACGAGGATACAGCCATCTCGTTCTTTAAAGACGGTGGCTACAAGGATGTCGCGGTTCACAGGATGCCGAAGGTTGCGGAGCGTTATGATCTCCCTAAACCTGCGCCCGATGTCTTGTTTTTTATGGTCGCCCGCAATTAGACCATCAACGCCAGAAAGCGTTCCACATCATAAAATGAAGCCTGGGCTGCCGGGGAAATGTCCGGCAGTGCCAGGTCGAATCCGTGTTCGGTGTATGGATACTCCACCAGCACGACTTCTACACCATGTTTGAGCAAGGCATTGCGCAGCACGCGTGACTGCGTGACTGGCACCAGACAATCATGCTGGCCGTGCAACAGCAGGGTCGGCGGGCAGTGCGGCCCCGCGTGGAATAATGGCGACGCCGTATGATAGCGTTCGGGCGCGTTTTCCGGCACATCACCAATCAGGATGCGCATTAAATCCACGGGCGGAACAAAGTCGTCTTCTGGCCCCACCACATCAATCAAGCGCAGCGACTCGACCAGCAAGCTTTTGCCGGGGTGATGGTCGTCGTAGGTGCGTTCTCCATAGGCGTACAGCTCATAGAGATCGGTGGGGGCGTAGTAACCCACCACAGCCCGCACAGAGGTATCCAAACCGCGCAAATCGAGCGGGTCAAAGGTCGGATCATTGGGCGTATAGGCGGCCAGCAGCGCCAGATGACCGCCAGCAGACCCA